>JASEFR010000003.1:10836-83893 GCA_030019025.1 bacterium | reverse complement strand
TTGAAAGTACTTATCGATGTCCAGATTACTATACTTAGCGACCAAGAAATGCAAAGGGACATCATAACCTTTATACGAAACAAAAGAAAAAATGTAGAGAGTGCGATTCAACATGTTCTGAACTCCAGAAAAGAAGCTCTACTAAAACAGGGGTCAGTTTATTTCGCAGAAAGAGCAAATGAATTAGAAAGATTAGCATCGGATTTGATATCGGTAATTAACAAAAGTTACACTATTGCAGATTTTAATTTTGATGGAATTATAATAATTGAGAGTCTTTCAATAGATGAAGCACTAAGGATTATCAGAAGCAATGTAAAAGGGGTAATTACAGAGAAGGGCGGTCGTACCGAACACTCTGCAATTATTCTGAGAAATTTTAAAATCCCGGCAGTATTTGGTATTGAGAAAATTACAAAACTCCTTGAAGATAATGACGTTGTTATACTGGACGGTGGCAAAGGAGTTGTTATAATTAACCCAATGGATTCTACCCTTGAAAGGTATAACCTAATAAAAAGAGACTATGAAAAATATGAATCTGAGCTTGTAAGTGAACGAGAACTTCCAGCAATTACAACGGATGGCAAAGAAATAGGACTTTTTGCGAATATTGATGTTCCTGAAGAGGTACAAGAATTATTGAAAATCGGAAAGTATGGGATCGGACTATTTAGAACAGAGATGATTTTCAGGGAATATGGAGACAATGAAGAAGCACAATATAAAATTTATCTTGAGATCGCAAGAAATGTTTACCCCAACTCAGTTACAATAAGGGCTTTTGATATAGGTGGAGATAAGTTGTATAGCGATTATCAGGAGGATAATCCCTTCTTAGGCCTCAGAGGCATAAGATTACTTCTCGACGAACCTACACTATTTGAAAAGCAAATACGCGCGGTAATTAGAGCCAACGAGCTTAGTAACATCAGATTTATGCTACCCATGGTTGCAACAGTCGAAGAGGTAGTAGAAGCTAAAAAGATATTCATACAGGCGAAAAAAGTGTCAGAGAGGGAATATCAAAAAGTTAATCAACCGCGCTTCGGTATTATGGTAGAAATTCCCTCTGCAGTGCTTCTTCTGGAACACATAGCAGAAATTGTTGATTTCATAAGTATTGGAACAAATGATCTTACCCAGTATACGTTGGCCGTGGACAGAAAAAATCAAAGGGTTTCAAAAATTTTTGACCACTTAAATCCCGCTGTTTTAAAGTTAATTAAAATAGCAACAGAGGTATGCCGTGAAAAAAATATCTTAGTTGCATCTTGTGGAGAGATAGCCTCTGACCCTTATGGAGTTGTCGTCCTTGTAGGCCTTGGGGTAGATGAACTGTCATGCCCACCTTCTCGTATCCCTGAAGTAAAATCACTTATAAGAAGAATAAATCTTCAGGAAGCAGAAAATATAGCTTCAAACGCCATAAAACTTCCAAGCTCAAAAGAAGTTAAGAAAGTAATTAAAGAATACATTAAGAAAATAATGCCAGAACTTTTGGAATTCTATGACTGAATTCAATATTGTCACAAACTCGCCAGAGGAAACAAGAGAATTTGGTGTAAGATTAGCAAAGTTCCTCACGCCACCTTTTGATGTATTACTCATAGGGGAATTGGGAGCAGGTAAAACAGAGCTTGTAAGAGGTTTTTTATCTTACTTTGGGCACAATGTGGTAAGAAGTCCGTCCTTCACAGTGGTAAACTCTTTTAAAACGCCTTACTATACTGTTCATCACATAGATCTTTTCCGAATCAAAGACTTTGAGGAAATCGAAATCAGAGGAATACTCGACCTCCTTTCTGAACCCGATTCGATAAGGTTCATCGAATGGCCCGAAATAATTAGGGATTTCTTAACATCGGAAAATTTAATAACCTTTTCAATAAATATAGTAGGTGAAAAGCAGAGGCAAATCAGAGTAAATTGCTCGCGCTTTAATATCTGCAGTAAACTACTCCAAAATGAAATTAAGTGATGCAATCAGCAGCTTTTTAGCATATATACTTGAAGAAAGAGGTCTTTCGTTAAACACCGCTGAGTCTTACAGGCGAGACCTTGAAAAGTTCTTGGAATTTAGAGGCGACGTTGAAATCAATGAAATAACACTGGAAGATATTGACAGCTTTGCAGAATATCTATCTGTCCAGAAATATTCTCAAAATACACGTTCAAGAACTTTTTCAGCTCTAAAATCTTTCTGCAGTTTTTTAGAAATCGAAGAAAAAGCAAAACTAAGCATCTCTTTAGATATTCAGATACCTAAAAAAGAAATCAAACTTCCAGAATTTTTAACTATCGATGAAGTGATACGTCTTCTTGATGCTCCAGACACAACTACACCCAAAGGTTTGAGAGATAAATCTATGTTAGAACTTCTTTATGCAACAGGGATTAGAGTTTCAGAATTAACAAATTTAAAAGTACAGAACGTCTTACTTGACGAAAAAATCCTTAAGGTTATAGGAAAAGGGAACAAAGAAAGAATAGTACCCTTTAACGATTATACTGAAAAATACTTGACCATGTATTTGTATGAAGTCAGGCCGAGGCTTGTACGGAAGAGGGGAGAAGATAAGGTATTTCTAAATCTAAGGGGTGGACCTATTTCAAGGGTATCGGTGTGGAAAATATTACAAGAATATGCATTAAAGGCGGGGATAAACAAAAGAATCTATCCACACATTTTACGACACACCTTTGCAACTCATATGCTGAAAAACGGTTGTGATTTAAGAACTCTCCAGGTCTTCCTCGGACACTCCTCGCTTATGACAACCCAGATATATACTCATCTTGACAAAGACTACCTCAAGAAGATTCACAAAACTTACCACCCAAGAGGATAAAAGAAAACTCAATTATTCGTCAACTTTTATATGTAATTCATCAAGCTGCTTTTGGTCCACTTCGCTGGGGGCATTTTCGAAAAGTGCTTGAGCACTTGTGGTTTTTGGAAACGCTATACAATCCCTAATACTTTCCATGCCGAGAAGCATAGCTACTATTCTATCAAATCCCAGGGCGATCCCACCATGGGGAGGAGCCCCATACTCCAGGGCTTTCAGTAGAAAACCAAAGTTTTTCTCAATTCTTTCATCGCTTAAACCTATTATTTTCATAATCTTCCTTTGCAAATCCACATTGTGATTCCTGATTGAGCCAGATGCTATTTCAACGCCGTTTAACACGAGGTCGTATTGTTTACCTATAACCTTAAGAGGGTCTGTATTGAGAAGTGAAATTTGCTCTTCCTTAGGCTGGGTAAACATGTGATGACATGGTTCAATCCTTTGTTCTTCTTCATTCCATTCAAAGAGCGGAAAATCATATACCCACAGAAACTTAAAACCTTCTTCCTCTGGCTTTAAAACTATATTTCTTAATTTTCCTAAATAGCTGTAAGTCTTATAGTTATCTTGACCAGCAATTACAAAATAAAAACCGTTTTCCAGCTCAATACCGTGGGGTATGAATTTAGCAAGCTGGCCAGAATACTGCCCGTTTTCGGCTTTAAAGTATAATAACCCTTTCGCACCTTCACGAATAATTTCCTCTCTGATCTCTTCGATTTCTTTTCTACTAAAATCTCTTTGAGCCCTAATTGCCAAAACTTTTCCACCTTCCCTCATAATAGAACTCAAAATCTCACTGGAGCTATCCTTAAAAATCTCGGTAAAATCCCTAATCTCTTCTCTTATTCTTAAGTCCGGTTTATCGCTGCCAAAACGGGTCATCGCCTCATGATAAGTTATTCTTTCAAAAGGAGTTGGCAAATCATAATTAAGAAGTTGCTTAAATATTTCCTTAAACATGCCTTCCACAAGAGAAAAAATGTCTTCAATATCCGGGAAACTCATTTCAAGGTCAATTTGAGTGAATTCAGGCTGTCTATCCTGTCGCAAATCTTCGTCTCTGAAACACCTGACGATCTGGAAATATCTATCAAAACCTGCAGACATGAGAATCTGCTTGTACATTTGAGGAGATTGCGGTAAAGCATAAAACTTCCCTGGGAAATTTCTGGAGGGCACAATAAAATCTCTGGCACCTTCTGGAGTACTTTTTGTCAAAAAAGGTGTTTCTATTTCAATAAATCCCTTGCTGGAAAGATAATTCCTAACAAGTTGAAGCATTTGATGCCTGAAAATCAGATTTTTCTGCATTAACGGTCTCCGTAGATCAAGGAATCTCCAAAGTAACCTTGTTTCTTCCTGTACTTTAATATCGTCTTCTGGCAGGAATGGTAGGGGCGGAGTAGTATTTAGCACCTCTATATTTTGAGCTTCAACTTCGATGCTCCCAGTGGGCATTGAAGGATTAACCATCTCATCCGGTCTTTTTCTCACAACACCCTGAACTTTTATAACATAATACAGCCCAATATTTTTTGCTTTTTCTATTAATTCCTTCCTATCAGGTTCAACTATTATCTGAACACTTCCATACATATCTCGCAACTCAATAAAGACTACGCCACCCAAGTCTCTAAGACGCCTTACCCATCCAGCAAGAGTGACTTCTTTCCCACAATGTGATAAATTTAACTCGCCACACGTATGCGTTCTAAGCATAGTTTCACCTTCCAAGCATTGCTGGGTAATCTAAACCGAAACGGGTTTTATAATATTTCCTTAACACAAAAAGCAAAACAAGGTTTATGACCAAAAAAATTGGAAATTTTATTGATACGAGAAGAATGAAAATGAAGGAAGGCACCCGGTATGAAAGCTTAGTAATAACCATATCCTCTGTGTTATCCCACAAAGCTAGAATCGAGAATATTGCACCAAGTAAAGACGGAACGATAACCAATAAATCCATTTCAAGAAAAGCGTAAATGAGAGCAAGGATAAAAAGAGAAGAGGAGAGTATTAAAGACAATCTGTTTCCTAAAAATACCCCTGTTGTAATTTTGCCTGTTTTCTTGTCACCAGGGATGTCTGGAATTGTAGTGTTAATAAAGATGGCGCATACAAGGATAAAATAGCCCAAAGATACTATAATGGCGTGCAAATTTAAGTTCTCAGCGGTATACCAACCCACAAGGAGGGCTATGAAGGCATATCCGAGGCCATTTATTATAAAATCCAAAAAAGGCCGGGCTTTAAATTGAAATGGTGGTAAAGAGTAAAGAAGACCCAAAATTAATGAAACAAAAAACAACAAAAACAAAACAAACCCACCTAAAAAATAGGATAAAATCAAACTCGAAAAAGCCAGCAAAACCGACACGATTACCGCACTTCTAACAGATATGATTTCATATGGAATGAGAAATAGTTTTTCATTGATTCTGTCGGACTCTTTGTCCACAATCTGATTTATCACATAAACAGAGCTCATAAGCAAAGTATATGAGATCAGAACAAACCAAAATTTTCTGGAAAGGAACAGATGAATCTTCATAAACTCAAGTCGAGCTCCATACATGTATCCTAAGAAAAGGAATACCCAAACTGGTACCCACAAAATGGGCCTTAACAGAAAAAAGTAATCATACCATCTGGTTTTTAAATCAATATTTTCACTTTTTATCATAAGTAAAAGATAAAAGAAAATTGTTGGAAATTCAAACATCGCACGTCCATCACAGCCAAAACCACTTTGCATAACTTCTCATAATGTATCTTATGTTAACTAATATAAGTGACTGTCAATTAGAAAGTTAGATGCAACATTCCTCTCCCGTTATATTTCAAAGGAAATGGCATTTCTATTTAAATTTAATATTGCTTTACGAATTTTAGGTCTTAAAAAGGTGGAAATCGTTGCTTTTGATTTTATACTTTGTTTTAACATATTTAAGGTAATAAAATTAACATCATATGCTACTTCTACTTCAGTATCATCACATTTCTCCCATAATTACGTTCAATCCTGGAACTGTTCAGAAAAGGATTTTTCAAAATCACTTAAAAGAGTTGAGAAAGCATAGATTCACCAATTTAGAAGAATTGGACTCTCTGTGTTCCCCTAAGGTTCTTGAAAGAAAGGTGCTAATCACTTTTGATGATGGATATAAAAGTGTATTCGAACACGCATACCCAATTATGAATAAATACGGATTTAAGGGGGTAGTTTTTGTAGTTACAAAGTACATAGGAAAAATAAGTGAATGGGAAGTTCCACTACTCTCTTCTCTGCCTCATCTGGGGCGAGAAGAGATAAAAACATTACATAAAAGCGGATGGATAATAGGCTCCCACTCCCACGGCCATAAAGATCTTACAACTTTATCAGCGCAAAAACTGAAGGAGGAAATTAAAACCTCTATAGAAACACTCGAAGATATATTAGGAAATAGAGTGTATACCTTTTCGTATCCTTTTGGTAAGTTCAACCAGAAAGTTAAAGATGTTTTAGTTGAACTGGGAATTAAATTTGCATTTAAATCCAGCGGGAAATTGAAATTCCCTTTAGACCTTCTTGAGATTCCAAGGAGATCTATCTATTTAACAGATTTCAGTATCTCCTTAAAAATCGATACCTTTTACAACTTTATCGAGTACCCAAAGGAAACTATATCAAATAAATTTGCGTACTTAAGTCCTATTTATTTAAAACTATTGAAGACTTTTAAGGGTAACCCATGTGATTAAAAGAGAACTAACAACTTGGGCCAGCGTAAGGTAATCCTCAAACCACTTTAATCTAACTTCGGGGACAAATATTATATCCCCGGGCTGAACGGTACCTATTTTACTTTTTGGCACCTTTTTATTTGCTCTTATAACATAAATCCTGTGAGAAGCAGCTCTGTTCGTGAAACCTCCACAATAGGATAGGTAAGTTTCCAGTGTGGCACCAGGTAAATATGGAACATATCCAGGATTTCTCACTTCACCTGCCACGAAAACTTTATCGGTAAAAGGTGGAACGTAAAGAGTATCCCCCACATATAAGTAATCATCAAAGGTTACTTTCCCCTTCTTACCGCTGTAAAGCTCATTCAAGAGAGCATAGGACCTTACACCACCTGCCCTATCCAAAACGTCTGATACCCTTAAGCTATCAGAACAGGGAACCTTAATAACATTTGCCTCAAAAGATACAGTAAAGTTTCCTCCAAGGGCCTGAATCAACTGTTTCTGAAACATTTTAATCGGGTACCCTTTAACTGCCCCGAAAATCACTATGCCTTTCTCTATTCTTGGAACAAAAACTGCTTTCGCTCTTGCAAGAAGAGGATTGTATATTAACTCTCCCGTCATGTAATACTTTTCAAGGTCCACTTCTAAGGTTTCTTCTCTTGGAGTCTGAATCATTATCCTGTTGATGTCAGCATCGTAGTTACAAATGAAATCTCCACTCGAAAGAAGGTTTGTTAACCTTTGTGACGCCCTTACAATAGCAGGACCATTGGTGTTAGTAGCTCCTTTTACGAGAACAGTGAGTAAGCGTGGCGAAACCACCATTAAATCTATCTCATTAACCCTTAATATTGAACTGTACCAGGCTTTTAAACTGTCCTTTAACTCCTTAATAGAAATGTTGTAAACGCGTTTTAACGAAACTGGCCTCAACTGAACAGAATCTTTCACAAAATAGGGGACCATAAGAGGCATAAAACCGCCAAAGTTTATAGAAGTGGTATACCCCAAAGACAGATCTTTTAGCATAACCAATATTGAATCTCCAGGCCCCAAAAGATACTCTTCCTCCGAAAAAAGTTCAGAAGCAAGAGAGCTTTCAACGCCACTCTGTTGAGTTTCTAACCCCTGCGAGATTAGAGCCCAAAAAAGGACAAATTTAATCATTGAGCCCTCCTTCCGATTTAATCAAATTTATAAGCTCTTCAACAATTTTTTCGTAAGGAACCCTTTTCACAACTACACCTTTCTTAAATATTACTCCTCTGCCCGGTTCTGCAGCTACTCCAATATCTGCGTCCCTGGCTTCGCCAGGTCCGTTAACCTCACAGCCCATTATTGCAATTTTCAATGGCTTTTTAATCTCCTTTATTTTTTCTTCTACTTGATGTACTAATTCCATTAAATTTACACGGGTCCGTGCACAGGTGGGACAGGAGATAATCACTGGCCCATTATATCTTAAATCAAGGGATTTCAATATTTCCCAAGCTACCCTTACCTCATAAACAGGATCCTCTGTGAGAGAAACCCGTATAGTATCCCCTATACCTCTGTAAAGAAGATATCCTATCGCTATGGAAGACTTTACAGTCCCCGGAACCAAAGGACCGGCTTCAGTAACCCCAAGGTGAAGTGGAAAATCAATTTTCTTTGAGAGCATTTCATAAGCTTTTATGGTATCCTTCACCGAAGAAGACTTAACAGAAACAACAATGTCATAAAATCCCTGTTCTACAAAAAAATCTACCCATCTTACTGCACTCTCTACCAGTGCTTCAGGGGTAACACCACCGTATTTCTCTATCAAATCCTCTTCAAGAGAACCAGAATTAACCCCAATTCTACAAGCCTTACCATGTAATTTTAAAGCCTGTACAATTTCTTTTACCTTTTCCTTGCCCCCTATATTCCCCGGATTTATTCTCACTTTATCCGCACCCGCTTCTATGGCACCAATAGCGAGTCTGTGATTAAAATGAATGTCTGCTACCAGTGGAATCTTGGTAACTTTTCTTATTTCTTTAAAAGCTATCAAAGACTTTTGATCAGGCACCGAAATCCTGATTATTTCGCAATCCTCTCTAATTAAGGCCTCAATCTGCTTCAGAGTTGCTTCTATATCTGTTGTTCTGGTTGAAGTCATAGATTGCACTCTAATGGGAAATTCTCCACCAAGAGGTAAAGACCCTACCCTCACGACTCTTGTATTTCTTCGCATTGTTGAAGATTCTAAACTCAGAGAGTGGTAAATTCAAACAAAACCTGCGGTTTATTTGATTAAATAAGGATTTGAACTCATAATTATAGAAACTCAAGGAGGAAGTATGGTTTTTGAAAAGTATGTTTTGATGGAAGAACAAGACATTCAGAAAACCCTTAAGAGAATTGCCCATGAGGTTGTTGAAAAAGTAAAAAATATTGATAACCTTGTCATAGTTGGAATTAAAACCCGCGGGGTCCCACTCGCAAAAATTATAAAAGAAGAAATCGATGTAATTACAGGAAAAGACATACCACTCGGCGCCGTTGACATTACCTTCTATAGAGATGACCTCTCCATGGTTGGTGAAAAACCACAGGTAAAAGGGACTGAACTTCCCTTCAGTGTTGATGGAAAAGATGTAATCTTAGTGGATGACGTTTTATATACGGGCAGAACTACAAGGGCAGCCCTTGATGAGATAATGGACTATGGCCGTCCAGCCTCCATCAAGCTCTGCGTCCTCATAGATAGAGGCCACAGAGAGCTTCCTATTTGTCCTGATTTTGTCGGGAAAGCCATAACCACAACAAAAAGTGAAATTGTGAAGGTAAAGGTTAAAGAAATTGATGGTGTAAATCAGGTCGTAATTTGCGAAAAAAATGATGGTAAGTAAAACCTTTGAAATAATTGTTAAATCTACAAGGAGAAAAGAATTTATTGAAATAACTCCTCAAATAGAAAGAATGCTAAAGGAATCTGGTATAACCAATGGAATTGTGGTGCTTTTTGTCCCCCATACCACTGCGGGAATTACCATCAATGAGCATGCTGATCCATCGGTTAAAAGTGATATTGAAGACCAACTCTCCATACTCGTTCCTGAAAGTAAAAATTACAAACATTTAGAGGGAAATGCTGACGCTCACATCAAATCTGTTTTGGTCGGAAACTCATTAAACCTGTTAATTGAAAACGGAAGACTTTTGTTGGGCACGTGGCAGGGGATATTCTTTGCGGAATTTGATGGACCCCGCACAAGAAAAATTCTCATGAAAATCGTTGGAGAATAAATAACATGAATCTTTTGATGATTTTATTTCTTCATTTTCCTGCCTGGTATACAAGGCCTCAATTTGATTTCTACGGAGATACCCTTGCGGTAAAAGTGAAAACCTACAACCCTTCTACCAGTGTAAAACTGGTTTATGGGAAAATAGAAAATCCTTTTGACTTCGATTTCGAAGGATATAAGCTCTCCCGAAGCGTAGATACATTACATTTATTCAAAATTTCAGGAATTGATGAAAATTTCCAATACGCATTTAAGGTTGCCTTTTTTGATACTTTAAACAAGATTTATTATGCTACTCAGACATACTATCTTAAGCCCAAAAGAAAAGAGAATGGACTAACGGAAGGCCTAACTTTTGACATATGGCCCTATTTATCTATGGTTGATAGTAATTCCATAGGTATTTCCTTCTATACAAATAAACCTTCCAAGGCTGAAGTTTATATAGACGGAAAGATTAGAACCATTGACACCATCATGGCCATAAAGCACGAATTTGTGGTAAAAAACTTGAAATCAGGAAAACACGAATACTGTGTCAAAATTTTCGACGAATTTGACACTACAAAGAGTTTAATATTTAACTTTTATATACCTGAGAAAAATTGGAAAATCGGCATTTTCGGTGATACAAGAGGAAACCCAGCGAGCATAAATCCTTTATTTTTTGTGGATGGTGTGAATGAACAAGTTACTAAGGAGATACTGCGTCTTTTATATGAAGATAATGTTAATATAGTTTTCATTTTAGGAGATCTGATAACGGGCCGTATGAAAAGTTTAGAATACGCTGAAGAAGAATACAAATCTTTTCTTAAATCCTGCTGGCCTTATAGTTCATTTATTCCAATAATGCCAGTACCTGGTAACCACGATATGATTGCACCCGTTATGGAAGATGAAGAAAAAAGATATAACCCTCCCCCACCCTACAGCGCCGAGAACCTGTGGGCTAAAATCTTCGTCCTACCTGAAAATGGACCAGTGGAAAATAGCGGCATGCCACCCTATAAGGAAAACGTTTACTTTATAACTTTAGGAGATATCGCTGTTTATGTTTTAAACTCAGACTACAACTATATACTCTATAAAAATAAACCTAACCCCTCAGTAAGACTACCAGATGAAAACCAGCGAAAATGGCTTAAAAATGTTAAAGAAACAAACAAGGATAAAAAACATCACATATTGTTGTTCCATGAGCCCCTTTTCAGCCTGAGTGAATATAAAAGAGGTAGCAAAAGTCTTGACGCTGACTCTTTTGCGAACTTTGTGAAATGCTTAGGTTTTAAAATTTATATTACGGGACACGACCATCTTTACGCTCGCTCAACAATATTTAATGGGCTTATTCAAATAATTTCTGCAGGTGGAGGGGCGCCTTTATACAATTTGAGCAAAGAATTGTTAAAAAAACCAGGATTAGAAATACACAACTGGCAAAAAACTTTTCATTATCTGATACTTGAAAGAGGGAAAGGGGACCATTTAATTCTCACTGTAAAAAACCTCAAAAAGAAAATTATTGATTCAGCAATTTTACAATGAAGAACATAAGAAACTTCTCCATCATTGCGCATATAGACCATGGGAAATCAACTCTTGCTGATAGAATGCTTGAATATACCCATACTATTAGGCCAGAAAAATTACAAGAACAATATCTTGATTCAATGGAACTTGAACGGGAAAAAGGAATCACAATCAAAATGCATCCTGTTAGAATGGAAATGGAATTAGATGGTGAAAAATACATCCTAAATCTAATAGACACTCCAGGTCATGTAGATTTTAACTACGAGGTTTCACGGTCCCTTGCAGCCTGTGAAGGGGCAATATTGTTAGTCGACGCATCTCAAGGGGTTGAAGCTCAAACCATTACAAACTTTTATCTTGCCTTAGCTCAGAACTTAGAGATAATACCAGTTATAAACAAAATCGACCTTCCGAACGCACAGATTGAAAAAGTAGAAAAACAAATTTATGACTTAACAGGTGAAATACCGCTAAGAATTTCGGCAAAACTTGGTTGGGGTATTGATGAACTAATAAGAGAAATTATAAAAAGGATTCCACCACCAAAGGGGGAGCCCGAGGGAAATACAAAGGCACTGATCTTCGACGCCAAATATGAAGATTATCGGGGAGTAATAGTTTTTGTAAGAGTATTTGATGGTACTATAAGACCCGGAATGAAAATTATGATGAAATCCTCTGGCAGGACTTATGAGGTTGTTGAAGTAGGCTACTTAAAACCCAACATGGTAAAAACCTCGGAACTAAAGGCGGGTGAAGTTGGCTACCTAACTGCAGCAATAAGGGAAATAACCGAGGCTCGGGTTGGAGATACTATAGTGGATGCAAATTTCCCGGAAACTCCTGCTCTTCCGGGCTATAGAGAACCTAAACCCGTCGTATTTGCAGGTATATATCCTACCGTTCCCTCAGACTATGAACTTTTATCAAAAGCAATCAATAAACTAAAATTGAATGATGCCTCCCTACATTTTATTCCTGAATATTCTCCGGCTTTGGGTCCGGGATTTAGGTGTGGTTTCTTAGGGATGCTTCACATGGAGATATTTAAAGAGAGACTAAAAAGGGAGTTTGGAGTAGACATTGTGATAACAACCCCAAACGTCGAATACAAGGTGGTGCTCGATGATGGAAAGGAACTTTTAGTAGATAATCCGTCCGACTTCCCTGACTCTTTTGAAAAGGCATTGGAACCATATGCAAAGGTAGAAATTATAACGCCAAAGGAATTCCTTGGAGCTGTTCAGAAATTCTGCCTCTCTCGGAGAGGTATACAAACTAAATTTAACTTTATTGATGAGGATACAGTTTTCTTTGAATTTGAGATGCCCCTAAGTGAAACAATATTTGATTTTCATGACAAACTTAAGAGCATCACAAGGGGTTACGCTTCCTTTGATTACGAAATAATCGACTATAGAGAATCAGATGTTGTAAGATTAGACTTTCTTGTTGCAGGAGACAAGATCGACGCGCTTTCCTTAATTGTTCATAAAGATAACGCTTACTATGTGGGAAGAAAAATAGCCGAAAAATTACGCAAAGAAATTCCAAGACAGCTTTTTGAAGTTACAATACAGGCTGCCATTGGGAAGAGAGTTATTGCTAAAGAGAGAATACCACCTATAAGGAAAGACGTTACTGCAAAATGTTATGGTGGAGATATAACCCGCAAAAGAAAACTTCTCGAAAAACAAAAAGAAGGAAAGAAGAAACTGAAAAAAATTGGGAAAGTCGAGCTTCCGCAAGAAGCTTTTCTGAACATAGTTAAAGTAGAGGAATAAATATGAGAGTGTTAATGGCAACAGACCATTATTACCCATATCCTGGTGGAATCACAGAGCACACATATCATCTCTCAAAGGAACTAATCCGACTTGGAGTTCAAGTCGAAATTTTAACTTCCAATTTTCCACATCAATTTGTGGAAGAACCGCCGGACTCGAAAAACATTAAGGTCCACAGGGTAGGCAAATCCTATTATATAAGAGCAAACAAGTCTCAGACTTGTTTTTCCTTTTCTAAAAAAATCACAACGGAAATCAGAAATATCGTAGAGAATGGAAATTATGATATCGTGCATTCTCAAAATTCTGTCGTTCCGACTATTCCATTTTTAAGTCTTCTATATTCTAAGTCGATTAATTTTGCTACCTTCCATTCCTATCACGGTTTCTCCCTGGGCTATGAACTATTTAAACCACTCTTGCTTCCAGTATACAACAAACTTGACGGAAAGATCTTTGTATCAAGACCTGCTTTGCAGACAATAGAAAGGCATTTTCCAATAGGTGAACATAAAATTATTCCTAACGGAATAGATGTGGAAAAATTTAATCCCATAGGTGATTTTTATAATTTTCCATTTCAAAGGAAAGAACACGAAATTTATATCCTTTTTGTTGGCAGATTGGAGCTAAGAAAGGGCACAAAATACCTTATACGAGCATTTAACATAATTGGGAAAAAATATCCTGAAACAAGGCTGATTATAGGTGGAGATGGGCCACTAAGAAACTCCCTTGAAAAAATGGTAGATCCCGATCTTGCGGATAGAGTGAACTTTTTGGGCTTCATCTCCAGCAATCGCTTACCGGCTCTTTACAGGTCCTGTGATATTTTTGTATCGCCGGCTATCGGAGGTGAAAGTTTCGGAATCGTTCTTCTGGAGGCCATGGCATCTGGAAAACCAGTTATTGCATCGAATAATGAAGGTTACATGGAACTGGTTTCTGACGGCATAGACGGATTCCTTTTTGAAAGAAAAAATGTCGCACAGCTCGTTGACAAACTGGAGCTTCTGATAAAAAACCCCGATTTGAGAAGGAAATTAGGAGAAAAGGCACGCCTGAAAGCTCTCAACTATTCATGGCCCAAAATAGCCAAAGAAGTACTGGAATACTACGAATATGCGTTGAAGAAAAAGATATGAAAATCCACATAATTGATGGCTACAACGCAATACATTCACTGCAGTCTCTTTCTCGATTTTTGCTAAAAGAGGAAGGGCTTAAACTTGCAAGGGAAGATCTTGTTAGAAAATGCGCAGAAAAATTCAAGAGCTCTTTCATTGTAGTTTTTGATGGAAAGTTAGGGAGAAAAGGTACTGATACTCCAAACACAATATTCACCTCAGAAGGGGTATCCGCAGATGAGGTTATTTTAGATCTTGTATCCCAATATCGTTCTAAAAACTTCATTGTTTATGTATATACAAGAGACAGAAGTTTGCAAGAAAAAGCAAAACAGCGGGGTGCTATATCTATGGACCCCAATGAGATTTGCAGAGAAATAAGGAAATCTTCTAAAAATTTTGAAAATTTCGAGACAAAAAGCAAAAAATTGCGTTATTACAATTGGGAAAAAGAATTTGGCATTACACAGGACTAATTTAAAATGAAGGAATTTGACGAATTATATGAATTGGTCAAATATTTGAGGTCAGAAAAGGGCTGTCCTTGGGACAGGCAACAAACTTCAAACTCTATTGCCTTTGACCTCATAGAAGAAGCTTATGAAATTAATGATGCAATTGAGTGCGACGAGAGAGAAAAAATACTTGAAGAATTGGGGGACTTGCTATTTCTTATACTTATGCATATTCGAATTAAAGAAGAGGAAGGGGTCTTCACCTTACAGCAAGTTTTGAAAAGAGTGAGAGAAAAAATGATTTCAAGGCATCCACACGTTTTTGGTGAAAAAAGCTCAGCGCTTTCAGATGTACTTGAAAACTGGGAAAAATCGAAAGAAAATCCCTTCGATACAATACCCAATTCCCTTCCAGCGTTGTTAATGGGACAAAAAATTGTAGAAAAGGTTAAGAGGCTAAATAAAGGTAGCGATTGCAGATCGATATTAAATAGAACAATAGAAAAGGCTGAGCTTTCTGCTCCACAGGAAATCAAAAAAATAATGGAAACATTAATTGACTACACCTGTCAAGGTAAAAACCCTGAAAAAGACCTACGAAATTACTTAATTAAGCTCAAAAAACTTCTCAGTGACAAATATCTCAAATCGAACAAAAACAGCTAATTGAATTTTCTAACTCTTCTAATATGTGTATTCCTCATCGAGCCTTTCAAGCTCAAAAACCGTTGGATTAGCAGGATCATAACAACAAAGTCTTATTTTATGCTCGTTTTCTCCATCACCCACTTTTCCTCCATAAGAAAGGACTCTGATAATTGGATAAAGTATACTATAGGCTGCAGGGCACAGAGTTGCGATGGGCCATCCTTGATACACAAATTCATCACCTACTTTATGACCCAATGGGCATTTACCACTTCCCTGTATCTCCACAACTTTCAACTTTACTTTGTGTTTTGTCATACGCCCTCCTTCTATTAATATTCAAAGGAACTACCGCCTATAAATTCACGAATTATAGATGTTGGGGGAATTTCAAAGGGCATTACCCCCATAAAATGAAAGAGAAAGTTTAAAAGTCTTAAAGCCTCACTGTAGCTCTCATCTTCACATTTTACCGAGCGTAGGAGCGGTTCGGCGTAATTTTTCAAAACAGCAAGCTCATAGGTAAGAGCGCTATTAAACATTATATCTGCCTCCTCCTGATAAGGGAAAATATACAAATCTTCGCCCCTTGCAACTTTTGGCCACATAGAAATAGTTTCTGATGCGGAATGATTCCTGTATTTATAATCCCTTACGATTCTTCTGATAATCCTCGCGTCCCTTGTTGGAATACGATTAAGCCTATCCAAGTTAAGCTGAGTTAAGCTGGATACATAAACTTTAAATTTGTTTTCCTCTGCAATGCCTTCGGTAAGTTCCGGATTTAATCCATGAATTCCCTCTACTATTATTATTTCGTTCTCTCCCAGTGTCATTTCTTCTCTAATTCCGTCCCTCCGCCCTTTCAAAAAACTGAACTTTGGGATCTGAACTTTCTCACCCGCAATAAGTCTTTTTACATGTTCGCGGAAAAGTTTATAGTCCAGAGCATAAAAACTTTCATAATCGGGTTCACCATTTTCATCAAGAGGGGTAAATTCCCTATCGACGAAATAGTCATCAAGCGAAATTGTTTTGGGCACTAATCCGTTGACAATTAGTTGTATTTTAAGCCTTTTTGAGAAAGTAGTTTTACCGGAGGAAGAGGGACCGGCTATCAAAACGATTTTAATCTCATTTTTTTTCTTAGTTATTAAATCAGCAATTTGGGCTATTTTTTTCTCATGAAGACCTTCCTGGATTTTGATAAGATCTGAAATTTTGCCATTGTGAATAGCTTCATTAAGTTGTCCCACGTCCTCTATTCCGAGAATTTCTGCCCAAGACTTAGACTCCTGAAAAGTTTCAAATAACTTGTCCCTTTTTACAGGGCTTGCAAGCTTCGTCGGGTCATTATGATCTGGAAGAAATATTAAAAATCCATGGTTATAACGTTGCAGTTTAAAAACCTTAACGAATCCTGTATGTGGAACCAATGGGCCTGCCATATAAGCCATATAATCATCAATCTTATAAAAAGTAAAAATATTTTTAGCCATGTATTCAACAAGTCTCAGTTGAGAATAATGATTTTCCTCACGCAGGTATCTGATAGCTTCTTGTTTAGTAAGATCAACCATTTCTATGGGAATTTCCTTTTTAGATAATTCATATAATCCCTCTTCAATTATCTTAATCGCTAAATCAGGATCTACTCCCCTTGCTTCCCCATAAAGAGCCTCTCCGAGAGAATGCTCCATCTTAAGTGAATTCTTATAACCTGCCTTTGAAAGAAGATAATCGCTCAAAAAAGTTAAAGTTCGCTCATATGTCCTTCTCCCCTCCCCTTCAACAACACTGAGTAGTTTTATGTTGGAACTTTCAGGAAACTCCATCCCAAGTCCTACAAGCTGATTATCAATTATACACGCAGTATATGGATAAGAAATCTTGTTTACCATGTCCCAGACTTTTTTTCTCATAATTCACCTCTCGAATTTCGATGCCAATTCATCAAGGGAAATAAAGTATATGGTCGGCCTTCCGTGCGGGCAATAAAACGGGGTATCTGAAGCCATCAATTCATCCACCAACTTTTCCATTTCCTCCTTTGACAGCTCGTCGCCAAATTTTATGGCGGATTTGCAAGCAACAGTTTTAAGAAAATTTTCGAGTCTATCTGGTAAGCTTGGAGATTCGTCGAGAGATGCAATTAAATCTTTGATGTCTTCCTTCTTCACACTCCTAAAAATGGCAGGAACTTTATCGATTACAAGGGAACCTGAACCTAAAAATCTGAAGTCAAATCCAAAAGAATTAAAAAGTTCCTTATACATATCAAAAATTTTCTTTTCCTTCGCAGAAAGTTCTACAAGTATTGGAAACATCAGCATTTGACTCGAAAAATCTTTCTTTCTTAGTTTCTCATAAATAATTCTCTCGTGTGCTGCATGCTGATCAATAATCATAATTCCGTTACTGGTTTGCACAAAAATATAAGATTTATGAGCTTGCCAGATATTCAGCAAATCCGTTTGACCTTCCTTAGGTACATTCTTTAAAGTTAAGGATTGAAACGCCTCACCAAATTCAAGCTGTCTTGTGCCGCCATACTGTTCAGATACTCTGGCAGAAGACAATGAATCTATATGAACTTTAATGGAATCAACAATCTCTTTTGAGTATTGTCTGAAACTATTAGTTAAAGCCTTATAAAGTTTTTCTGTTATTCGAATATACGGTGCCACTTTAACTTCTCTTTTCTGGGGATGGATATTGAAATCTACAAACTCAGGTTCAATCTCAATTTTGATGACAAAATCCGGTTGCCCATAAGGTTTTTCGAATGACCTATATATAACTCTTCTCAACTGATCCCCTCTTACCCTCCTACCATTTACCAGTATAATCTGCTCATGTCCTTTCTGATCAACCATCTCTGGCTTTTCAATAAATCCCTCTATGGACAGATACTCATCTCTATAATTAAATAAAATTGCCCTTTCAATGAATTCCTTCCCAAAAACCGAAATTATTCTTTGTGCAAAATCGCCCGGTGGCAAATCCAGTTTTTTAGAACCATCCTCATAATATTCAAAGTAAACTTCGGTATGCCACAAAGCGTATGAAATCAATTCCTCAAAAACACGCTTTCCTTCTTCCCTTTTAGAGAGCAAAAAATTTCTCCTTACGGGTAAATTAAAAAACAAATCTTTAACAACAACCGTCGTTCCTCTTTTCCTTGGTGCAGGTTTTGAAGAAGTAAGCTCTCCCGCATCAAAAATGCACTCCCAACCTGATACAACATCGTCACTGGCAGAGGATACTATGGTGAGATTGGAAACCTGTGCAATAGCATACAAGGCTTCGCCCCTAAATCCTAATGTTTTAAGATGTTTAAGGTCTTCAAAAGATGATATCTTACTGGTTGTAAAACGCTGAACTGCCAAAGGAATCTCCTCAGGAGGCATTCCAATTCCATCATCCTCGACCTCGATAACATCAATTCCACCTCCCCAAATACTCACTTTAATATGCTTAGCATCAGCATCAAGACTATTCTCAATAAGCTCCCTCACACAGGAAGCAGGGTTCTCTACAACTTCCCCAGCCGATATTTTTTTTATGACTTCATCTGGGAGCTTCTTTATCACGTCCCCCTCCAAGTACCCTTTTAATCACTCGATCAGCTTCAAAACCGAATTTTTTAAGTTTATATTTTAGGACGGAAGTCTCAATTCTGGTAGGTATCAATCCCCTTTCTTTCACGGAAAAAGAAAGAAACGGCACTTTTTTTCCGAATAATTGAACACTCCGATTTTCTGTGTAGGATCCTTTCTCTGACTCCTGAGAAGTTATTTCAACAACCATCGTAAGTTCTCCTTTAACTTTAACCCTCGCTGGTCCAAAAGTCCTTAGAACATCAATTATACCTATTCCTCTCAACTCCATAAAAAATTTGAAATTCTCACTCTGAGAACCCGACATCAGAAGAATAGATGTAGGCGGGTAGTTGACTAACTTTACAAGGTCGTCTGCAATAAAGAGATGACCGCGCTCAATAAGTTCAAGTACACATTCGGATTTTCCACTGCCTGATTTGCCAATTACAAGGACACCTTCTCCAAATACCTCAACAGCACTACCGTGACAGATTGAGTAAGGGGAGAAACAAAAGGCTAGGTGAGAGTTAACTCTACTTTTAAAATAGTCGATCTCATTGCCCTTATATACAATGATAGGCAACTTGTTAGCCAGACTCCCCATTCTTCCAAAAATCTCGTTGTAAGTGGAATTATCTACAATTAGCCCCGTGATTTTACCACTATTTACTCCCTGAATCAGTTCATCTAATTTTTCCTTTTGATTTAAAAGAGAAGCGGTATCACGAGTCCAAAAAAGTAAACCACTTTTTTTAGTGCCTTCCTTAGATTTAAAAAATTCAGGAAATTCTATTAGCCTTCTCTCAAAAACTCTAATCCTTTCAAATTCTTCAACTTTACTAACTAATTCAACATCTTCTTCATCGGCCAAAAGGCGAAACAAGTCTTTGAAAAGTACATACTCAGGCTCTTCTATCTTGAAGCTTTTCTTCATACTTAACCATCTGATGCTTTATACGATCTTTAATTTCATCAATTAAAATATAAGGGTCTTTCTCCATAGATTTCACGGTAAGAGTCTGGCCTTTCACCTTTACGACCAAGGTTCCGGAATATCTACCCCTTTGTTCTTCCATGGTGAGTTCAACACTTATTATATAATCGGCAAACTTATCCAGCACACCAAGCCTTTTTACAATATATTCTTTCAGAGCATCTGTCACCTCAAAGTTTTTAGCAGTAATTACAATGTTCATAGCACCTCCTCTTCCGTATTTAATTCAGTTTATTCCAAACTTTTTAAAATGTCAAGAATTCTCTCTGAAACCTTTGAAGGTGAAAGATTGTTTACTTCGTAAAGGTCTCCTGCTGCTCCTGAAACCGAATAATTTTCTAAGCCAAACTTAAAAACATTAACACACTTCCCTTTAGAAAGATAAAAATCTGAGAGTATTGTTCCTAATCCACTGCGTATGTTATGGTCTTCATAAACAAAAATGGGCCTTTTTACTATTTCCTCCCTTAAAAGAACATCCTCGTCAAGGCAAAAAGGCGTTGAAATATTGATAACTGTAAGCTCTTTTCCATTGCTTTTCAATCTCTCGAAAACTTCGAGGGCCATCGCCAAAGTAGGGCCATAAGCAATCAAGGTTCCATGGATTCCATACCTAATGATGTCTGCGACACCGTATTTAAACACATAATTTTCTCCATAAAAGGGCAAACCATTTCTATCAGGAATTACAGGCCAGTTTGAACGTCCTACCGCTATAACAAAGTTTCCATATTCGCTCATAATGTAATTCAAAGCCTTTTGAGCCTGATTAGCATCTCCAGGGATAATGAGTTTAAAGTTATATAGGTTTCGCAATATCCCAATGTAGTCAATACAATGATGGGTTTTACCATCTTCTCCAACATCAATGCCTATGTGAGAAATAACTAATTTGAGGTTAGTATGGTTTATATCATTTAGCCTGTGCTGATTGTATGTTTCATCAACGCCAAAAACCCCAAAATCTCCAAATACACCTATCACACCCTGAGTACTTAAAGCACCTGCGACTGTTGCAGTTGAATGCTCCTGAACACCAAATTCAAAGAAATATTGAGGAAAATGTTTAGAAAACTCGACAAATCTTAATGATTCTGCTAAGTCACAATCAAAAACCGCAAAAGGAGTGAATCTTTGATTAACCAGATTTGCTTTTCCAATCCTTGTGAGCTGTTCACCTACCGCTACCCTTGTTGCAACCTTCTCAGCCGGGTTATAAATTTTGAATTCTGCACTATTGAAGTTGACTTGGTATTTTAGCTTTCTCCCGAAGGTGGGAAATTGTTTTGATTTTCTCTTTTCCACATAATATTCCAGATTGTCTTCCACTCCAAGTTCGTTTAAAGCCTTCCGGTATTCTTCCACTGTCAGGGGTTTGCCATGATAGGCCTCTACATTTTCCATAAAAGAAACGCCTTTGCCCATAACAGTTTTAGCAATAATACAGACAGGATAATCTTTCTCATTTAGCGCTTTTCTTATAGCTTGGTAAATCTCCTGATAGTTGTGACCATCTACCTCAAAAACCTTCCATCCATCCGCTTCATAATTCGCCTTTATGTTTACAGGCATCACATCATGGGCATTTCCAGAAATTTGTTTATCGTTGTAATCAATAATCACGGTGATATTGGTTAAATTGTATTTCTTTGCAATCCTCCTTGCTTCAGCCACCTGACCTTTAGCCTGCTCTGCATCACTCATCAAAACGAAAACATGATAATCCTTATTGAGGATTCTTCCAGCGAGAGCAAATCCAACCCCTGCAGAAAGCCCCTGTCCCAGGTTACCAGTCGTCCATTCCACACCGGGAATTTCTCTTTCTATATGACCTTCGAAAGGAGAACCTGCAAGTCTGAAGTATGCTATGGCATCATCTATATCAAAAAATCCAAGCCTTCCCAGAACCGCATAAACTCCGGGGGATGTGTGACCGTGAGAGACTACAATTCTGTCTCTATCATCCCAATCAGGATCACTAGGATTTACCCGTGCATATTTCCACACTACCAAATATATATCACAGGAAGACATAGACCCACCAGGATGCCCTGACCGTGCAAGGGTTGTCATTTTTAGAATGTCGCCTCTAACTAACTTGCCCAGCTTTTCAAGTTGAGCCAAATCCTCCTCTGTTAAAAATTCCTTATCAAAGGACATAAACAACTCCTTTTTCTAAATTATAAACTCCTGTTTCCAAACAAAAAAGCGAGTATAGTTAATTAAAAGCTCAGATGAAGTTCGCTGCTATTTGACTTACAAACAATTTGTAAAATTTAAATGCCGTTTGACTAACTAAGGGTTAAGCCTTATAAGTTTTAATATGAATGTGGCGATTGGTATTTTAATAATATTAGCTTTAGGGGTCTTTATTGGAATGCAGATTTATTTGATCATTCTGCTATTCCGATTGAACGAGAGTGTGAAAAAGATTAATAGGCTTGTAGATATTCTTGAGGCTCAAATTCCCGAAATTTTGGAGAATTTAAGAATAACCACGTTAAAAGTAAGAATAATAAGTCAAGACTTTGAAAAGGGCGTAAGACAGGTATCAAAGATTTCATCTCTTTTAATCCCAATAAACTCTTTTTTAAAACTTGTAAGCACCCTAATCAAAAAAAGAAGGGAGGAATAAAATGTGTGAAGAAAAAGAAAACCTCGTATTACCCTTCATAGGGGGCGTGCTGGTTGGAGCAATATTAGGCTTACTTTTCTCCCCATCAACGGGGAGAGAAAACAGAGAGAAAATAAAATCACTTGCTCAAAATCTGGCAGAGCAAATTAAACGAAAAATAGAGGAAGAAAGGGCAGAAAACATTTAATTTGTAAGAAGGAGGGCACAATGGCAGTAAAGGTGGCAATAAATGGGTTTGGTAGAATCGGAAGACAAATTTTAAAGATTGGCTTTGAAAGGAAAAACCTTGAGTTTGTCGCAGTTAATGATCTTGCAGAGCCTGAGATTCTTGCCACACTCTTAAAATATGACTCCGTTTTTCGCAAATACGATAAGGAAGTTAAGGTAGAGGGAGATTATATTATCGTGGACTCCCAACGCATCAAAGTTTTCAAGGAAAAAGATCCTTCAGCAATTAATTGGGGTGAGGTAGGTGCCCAGATCGTAGTAGAGTCAACAGGATTATTTACCAATAAGGAGAAAGCTTCAGTACATTTAAAAGATACAGTTAAGAAAGTTATTATCTCTGCACCAGCAAAAGGTGAGATTGATGCAACCATAGTAATGGGAGTGAATGAACACATCTACGACCCGGAGAAGCACCATGTAATTTCTAACGCTTCTTGTACCACAAATGCCTTTGCACACTTAGTAAAAGTACTTCATGAAAACTTCCATATTAAGAGAGGCGTCATGACGACCGTACATGCTTATACCAACGATCAGCGAATCCTTGACCAGCCTCATAAAGATGTAAGAAGAGCAAGAGCTGCAGGACTTTCAATCATCCCAACTTCCACAGGGGCAGCCAAAACCATTTTTGAAATATACCCGGAACTTAAAGGAAAAATAGAGGCACATGCTCTAAGGGTACCCGTAGCAGATGTATCCATAGTGGACTTCGCGTGTGAGGTAGAAAAAGCAACTTCACCCCAAGAAGTTAATGAAGCATTTAAAAAGTCTGCTTCTAAATATTTAATGTATTGCGAGGAACCCCTCGTCTCCATAGACTTTGTCGGCGATTCACACTCTGTAATTTTCGACGCTACCCTTACGCAGGTAGTAAACGGAACACTTGTAAAGGTTTACGGTTGGTATGACAATGAATGGGGTTATTCTACAAGGTTGGTGGACCTAATCGAATATGTTGGGGAGAGATTATGAGCCTCAATAAGCTCTCCATATTAGACGTATCGGATGATTTATTTAAGGGCAAAAAGGTTTTCGTAAGGGTAGATTTCAACGTTCCTATCGACAATGATGGGAAAATTGTAGATGACACAAGAATTAGAAAAACGCTACCAACAATCACCTATCTCCTTGACAGGGAAGCCAAGGTAATTCTCGCCTCCCATTTAGGGCGTCCCAAAGGAAAAGATCTGAAATACTCTCTAAAACCCGTTGCAGAGCACCTTTCTAAGATTATCCAAAGAGAAGTGAAATTTGTTGATGATTGTATTGGTGAAAAAGTCGAAAAAGCTATCCAACAACTAAATGATGGAGAAATTTTATTGCTGGAAAACGTAAGATTTTATAAAGAAGAAGAGAAGAACGATCCTGAATTTTCGAAAAAGCTGGCTTCATACTTTGATGTTTATGTAAATGACGCCTTCGCCACCGCCCACAGGGCACATGCTTCAACTTACGGCATGGCTGAATACATGGAAATCCGTCTTGCAGGTCTTCTGATGAAAAAAGAAATTGAAGTGCTATCTAAGGTAAGAGACAATCCTGAACATCCATTTGTAGTAATTCTCGGTGGTGCAAAGGTAAAGGATAAAATAGGAATAATAAAGTATCTATTGCCTAAAGCAGATGCTTTGATGATCGGTGGTGGAATGGCTTACACTTTTCTTTACGCTCTCGGACAAAAAATTGGGAAGTCAATTCTCGATAAAGATATGTTAGACCAAGTAAAGGAATTCTTGGCCACAGAAAAGATCATTCTTCCTGAAGACCACGTGGTAGCCGATAAATTGGAAGAAGGTTGCACCTACAAGGCAGTTAAAGAAATACCTGATGACATGATTGGTGTGGATATAGGTCCCAAAACCGTTACACGATATATTTCTGCACTTCCAGATTCAGGCACCCTTTTTTGGAATGGCCCCCTTGGAGTAATTGAAATTGAAGAATTTGCTAAAGGTAGTATAGAGTTATTAAAAGCGGTGGCTTATAAAACATCAAAAGGTCTGTTTTCTGTTATAGGAGGCGGTGACACCCTTACGGTCCTTGAAAAAGCCAAAATCGATGAAGATGCCTTCAGCCATGTATCGTCTGGCGGTGGTGCCACCCTTGAATTTTTAGCAGGGATTGATTTGCCAGGGATTAAAATACTTCAAGATAAAAAGTGAGCTCCTGAAAGTTAGGAATTTACTGATTTTACTTTATTGTAGCGAAAAACATTTTAAAGTTATTACTCTTCTCGATATAGTTCTCGGAAAAGATTCACAATCCGCTCTCCAAACTTTTCTTTGAGTCGTTTCAAGGCTCTATCACGTAATTGGGATACTCTTTGTTTTGATATTCCGAGTCTCTCTCCGATCTCCTCCAAGGTATGCTTTTTTCCATCTTCAAAACCAAAATAAAGTTTTATTATTTCAGCTTCCTTTTTACTCAAAAAACTGAAAATTTCCTTTATTAGTTGGTGCATCTTAACTTCTGCATAGTATTTTTCTGGCGAGGGAAGGGCCTTTTGTTCCAAAATATCAACTAAGTTTTCTCTACTCTCCTCTTCTTCCGTTTCAAGACCACGATCGAGGCTCCTTGAGGAAAGATAAATTGAACGCAACGCTCTTATTTCATGAGGAGAAAGATTTAATACCTCTGAAAGCTCTTCATCAGTGGGTTGTTTTCCACTTCTAGCAATCAGATCAGCTTCGGCTTTCCTTATCTTTCTCAACTTTTTTAAGACCGCTTCGGGAAATTTTACATCCCCAAGATAACTCCTTATAAATTTTATCATATAATCCCTAACCCAATACCACGCATAAGAGAAAAAACGGTTGGATTTGGAAAAGTCAAACCTTTTGATAGCTGTTAGAATTCCCCTGTTCCCTTCGTTAACAAGATCTGGAATTACGTCATTTCCCAGCTGAAACACACCTGCGAAATACTTAGCTATTTCAAAAACTTGGGGAAGGCATGCTACAACGATTTTTTCAATGGCCTCTTTGTCACCCGCTTTAGCTCTTTTTAGGTATTCTCTTTCCTCTTCCGGGGTTAAATTTTTAGAAATGTGTTCTAAATCGCCTAAAAGATACTCAAAAGAACTATCACCCTGCCTTACCGACATTATAAAAAGGCCTTGTTATCCCCGTCTCTTCCTTGAGACCGCTTTATCTCTTCAGAAGTTTTTCGTAAGGCTCTATTGGATAGACATCAAGAGCTCTCACCCAGGAAGACAATTTCTCTACCCTTTCCTTTGGATCTGATGGGATGTTCAAAGGTCTTCCACGACAATCAATAATTAGACCCACAACTCCACCTTCTACTTCGGTTTCAAGCCTTTTTCCCTTACCTGCACCAACATCAAAATTCTTAGTAGGCTCAATAATTGCCTTTGCTTTCTCACCAACTTCAAGAGGGATTCTTACCAATTCCCCAAAATTCACACTTCTTTCAATTCTTGTACCATCCTTTTTGAGAATCACGATATCTATGCACTTTTTACCCTCTTTATCGAGACCCACAGGGCAAATTGAAGAGCCAAGGCGAATGAGACAATCCCTGTCAAATACCTCCGTTGCAGCCTTTTCATTTACTTCTGATAAAACCCCCAAGTGAGGCATCATAAATATGGAATCGACAGAGAGCATCGTAACACCTTCAGGCTGAAAAGCATCCAGCATCATAAGAGCAGATTGTACGCGGCGGGGTGCATGGGAGAGAACTCCACCCGAACCAATAATCAAAGCAAGGGACATCATATCTACAAGGGTAGCGCCTGAGAGAGTCTGGGCAAAGGCTTCAGATATTGTTCTTTCCTGCTGAACTCCTTTTAAGCCAACGGCCATCGTTTTGTGATGCTCAAAGGCCAACCTCAGTGCTTCTCTGGCAATCGCCTGCTCAATTATTAACTCCCCAAGTGTCTGAGGAATCGTAGTAGGTCTAATCATCTTATTCCTAATCCTATTTTTCAAATCATTCTCGTCAATAGAAAACGGCACCCACCTTAAAATATTCTCAACACCAGCGGAAACAAGGACGTTAGAAATGGAGTAACTCATTCCCAAGTTAGCAGAAACCGTTCTGTTAAAAACACCACCAAAAACCGAAAATACATCCGTTGTAGCACCCCCTATATCAACCCCGAGCACATCTATATTTTCATTTCTTGCCACTTTTTCAACAAGAAGGCCCACCGCACCCGGGGTTGGCATTATAGGGTGGTCAGTCCAGCTCATCAGTTTCTTATATCCTGGAGCATGCTGCATTACATGCTCCATAAAAAGATCGTGGATTTTATGCCTCGCCGGTCCTAAATTCTCCCTCTCCAGAACAGGCCTGATGTTATCTACAATATAAAGGGCAACTTTATCTCCAAGTATCTTTTGTATCTCCTCCCTTGCATCTTTGTTACCAGCATATATAACAGGTAGCTTATATCCCGTTCCGAACCTCGGCTTGGGATCAGCAGCCTTAATTAATTCTGCAAGTTCAACAACATGTTTTATAGTACCTCCATCAACGCCACCGGCAAGCAATATCATATCCGGCCTTAATCTTCTGATAAGTTCAACACGTTCATGTGGCATTCTACCGTCATTGGAAGCGATCACTTCCATAACAATTGCACCAGCCCCTAAAGCAGCCCTTGCAGCACTTTCCGCTGTCATGCTTTTAACGACACCACAAACCAGCATCTGAAGACCACCACCGGCAGAAGAAGTTGATACATAAATATCCACACCAGTTTTATCATCTTTTTTGGGCTTAATAATCGTTTCACCATCAAGAATGGTAATACCGGTTAATTCCTCAACCTCTCTAAAAGCGTTTAAGACTCCCCTTGTTACGTCCTCATAAGGGGCTTCAACTGTAGTAGGCGCCTCCCCTCTGGTTATTAACCTGTAACCCTCTTCCTTTTTCTCAATTAAAATAGCCTTAGTTGTCGTACTTCCACAATCGGTTGCAATCACTCTCTCAAGCTCTTTTCCATTTGCCATATTAACCTCCCGATATCAACTTAAAATATTTACTTGCATTAATTTTAACGAACAATCCTCAAAATATCAAAAAATGCAATCACAACCATTAAAATTAGAAGAAAAGTAAATCCAATAAGCTGCAAAACCCTCCTGACCTGTGGCGACAGTTCTCTCTTTGTAATACCTTCAACCAAGTAAACCAGAAAGTGCCATCCATCCAGTGCGGGTAATGGTATCAAATTTATTATAAAGAGATTTATTGATATCAAGCCCAAAAGATAAAGAAGCTGGAAAAGTCCATAACTTGATGCAGTGTATATAACCTTTCCAATCATTATAGGACCCCCAAGATTTGATAAAGGAACCTTGCCCCTAATCAGCCTCAGGAGATACACTATGTAAATCCAAGTTATCTCAAGGCTTCTCGTTATAGAAACTCTAACGGCTTCAAATATATTTAACCTCTTCCTTACGGACGGTGCGGTAATACCTATCCTTCCGATTTTTTCATTATTTGGCGTAGTTTCAACCAACGGAGTGATTAAAAATTCAACAGTATCTCTTCCTCTTTCAACGGCAAGGCTTATCTCTTTTCCGGGATAACTTCTTATAGAATCTACAACCTCTTGCCACAATGAAACGGGAGTGTTATTAAACCTTACAATCTTGTCACCTTTTTTAAGACCTGCCTTATGTGCAGGACTTCCCTTTTCAATCCGATTTACAATAGGTGGAATTGCAAAGATAACCCCCAGTGAATCAAAGTTTTTGCCCAATAATTCTATGGTGACTCTCTGATTCCAACGGTCAATTAACAAAATATGCTTTTCTCTTTTTGAGAAGTAGTAATAAAGGTCTTCTATAGTATTGACAAATTTGCCATCTATAGCGATGATGCTATCACCTGGTTGAATAGAAGCGCTTTCGCTCTTTACTTTATAAACTCTATAAATAGGAATGGTTTCGTACCCTACCAGAGAATATCCAAGTACAAACACCACGAGAGCAAGGATAAGATTAAAAACAGGACCAGAGATAACAACGAAAATTTTTTTGTAAAAAGGTTGAATCCAAAAATCACCTGGTTCTGGGTTTTCGGACTTTTCTTCTCCCTTTATTTTAACATACCCTCCAAAGGGAATCAGAGATAAACTATATCTCGTACCTACCTTATCGGTAAAAGTTAACAGTCGAGGACCAAAGCCTATTGAAAACTCCTCCACTCCAATGCGTTGAATCCTACAGGCAATAAAATGACCAAACTCGTGAACCGCTATAAGGATTCCCAAAAATAGTAAAACCAACACAAATGTAAGCACCTAATTTTCTCCCTTTTTAACTAAAGTCTCTCCCATTTTCCTTTTCCAATTAGGAATCCCCCCTTTAAGAATGTAAGAATTCCCGTAGCCCTCTTTTCTCAATAATTCTAAAAATCGCCTGTCACCTTCGTCGTTTGTCACCAGAACAATCAGTGTATTTCGGGGTATCTTTAAAGCTTTAACTGTGCTTAAAAACCTATTCTTATCAACCCATATTGAACCTATAAGATGCTCCTTGTCAAATTCAGATTTGTCCCTTATATCTATTAAGACGCTCATATAGCGGATAAGCTCATCGGGAGCCAAGGTTGACTTGATAACTTCTCCCTTGAGTTTTAAATACAATTCTCCACTATTTTTTCCTTCGTATTTAACCCTGACTAATTGCATAACTTCTCCAGAGTAACCTTTAGTATTAAACTCAACATCCACAGCGGTTGAATCACCTGGTTTTACAACATTTGAAGATTGCAAGGCATAAGTACATCCGCATGATGGTTTTATAGAAACTATCTTGATGGTATCATTAGTGTTGTTTTTCAACCAAAATCTGGCTGAGACAACTTCTCCCTCTTCTACTTTACCAAAATTGCCCCACTCTGGCATCGGAATAAGTGAAATAATAACGATACTTAATAGAGTCTCTATCATAGCTTAATTTTAATGCGTCCAAATAGCACCAGCAAATGCATTAATTTTGCTTTTGATTTGCTTATTTCGGAAAGACGTTATACAATAGATTTGTTATTTACTAAAATGAAATGTCCTAATTGTGGTTTTGAAAATAACGAAACCGCCAATTTTTGTATCAACTGTGGTATACCTTTGAAGCAATTAATACTTCCAGAAAAACGCATTGTTACAGTTATTTTTGCTGACCTCGTTAATTTCACAAGAATTAGCGAAAACAAGGACCCAGAAGATGTTCTCAACATGTTAAACGAAATTTTCGAAACGATCGAACAAGTTGTTTATAAATATGAAGGTTTTATAGATAAATACCTTGGTGATGGCGTGATGATTTTGTTTGGTGCCCCTATTGCCCATGAAGACGACCTTGAACGTGCAATCCGTTGTTCAACTGAGATTCTTTCAGCAGTAGAAAGGCTTGCAGAAGATCTTAAAGAAGACATAAAAGTTAAAATTTCTATAAACAACGGTTATGTAATCAGTGGATACACTGGCGGATCAAGGAAACGAATGTATACAGTTATAGGTGATACTGTAAATGTAGCTGAAAAGATAAATGACCTTGCACATCCATGCTCTATAGTTGTGACAGAAAGGGTGGCCGAATATACGGCGCACCTTTTTGATTTCAAGCCCTTAGGAGAATTTAATATACCGGGAAGGGAAGAACCTATAAAGCTTTATGAGTATGTGCAGCCGAAAATCCTGGAATACGGTTCACTTCCAACTTTCAAAGGGAAACTGGTACCACTTGTGGGTAGAAAAAGGGAATTTGAAAGATTGAAAAGTCTTCTCAATTCAATAGAAAGCGGAATCAGCACGTCAGTGTCAATAATTGGAGAAGCAGGAGTAGGCAAATCAAGAATGAAATACGAAATCAAAAAGTATTGTAAAGAATATAAGGACTATATAATTTTAGAAGCCCTTTGTAAAAGTCAAAGTAAAGAATCTGCTTATGAACCTTTTTTGGACATCATAAAGGCACTAACACAAATAAAACCCGAAGATAACAAAGAGACAAAACGAGTCAAAATCCATAACACTTTCGAAAAACATGATATTCCAGTCAATGCAGAAAAGGTAATACAAAACCTTCTTGGGCTTGACCCCGAGTTCAAATTAAAGGAAAAATTAGACATTTTCGAGGCCTTTTATGAAATATTCAAAAGCCTTTCACAAAACAGGCCCTTATTTTTAATATTCGAAGATATCCATTGGATTGATGAAGCCTCCCTTGACCTGCTAAGATTTTTAATAGAAAAGACTTCAAATCTTAGAATATTTTACCTTTTAACCTATAGGCCCACGAAAACCATTTTACTTCCTGAACTGTCGTTGACAGAAAACATAGTGCTACAAAATTTAACAAAGGAGGAGTCAGAGGAACTAATTAAAAATCTACTTGAGGCTCAGGAATTACCAGCCGAATTTGTTGAACTTGTGTACAGTAAAACAGAAGGCAACCCTCTATTTATAGAAGAACTAATCGAAAGAATTTACAAGGACGGATTTTTCCAAATAAAAGATGGAAAACTTTCGCTGATTAAAAACCTGAACGAGGCATCAATTCCTGATAAAATCACTAATCTATTCCTCCAAGAAATTGACAAACTTCCACCTGACACCAAACAAGTAGCCAAAATAGCATCGGTAATAGGGAGAGAATTTAGTAAAAAAATTTTAGAGGAAATATGGCAACGTGAAGATCTTGGATTTCACTTAAGAAAATTAGAAGAATCTGGCATCGCTTATGCTGACAAAACTAAAGAAGACCATTACATATTTAAGCATTCCTTTGTTCGTGATGCAGCTTACAATTTGCTACTCAGAAAGGAGCAGAAAGAATTACACAAAAAAGTAGGGGAAGCAATTGAAAAACTTTACATTAACCACTTAGAGGAATTCTATGAAAGTCTTGCATACCATTTTGAGCTGAGCGATGTCTTAGAGAAAGCCCTGTACTATAATTATAAGTCAGGAATCAATCTCGCAAATATTAGGATGTATTCAGCTGCCTGCTCAAAGCTAAGAAAAGCTGAAGAAATTCTTGAAAAAATTTCAGGAAGTGAAAATGAAATGGTTGATAAGAGTATGATCTTTGACCTCTACTATCGCTACGCTGAAGCACTTCTTAAAGTCGGGCACTTCAATGAGGCCGAGGTTAAAATTAAGAAGGCAATTAATATCGCTACAGAAATTAGCGATTTCTACCTTCTCAGCAATTGTTATCAGATCGAAGTTGAAATTAATTATCAAAGTGGGAATCTTCATACTTTAATAGCAAACCTCGAAGCTTACAAAAACCACTTACCATCCACATTCTTTGAAACCTATAAAAATTATGCAATTTTGGAAAAGAATCCTTATGAATTTGACGAAGCTTCTCTCGAAATGAGCACCAAAAGAATGAAAAACGCTAAACCTATAGAATTTGCCAAATACGCAGAAGTAAACATTGAACACATAAATAATATTGGAGGCAAAAAATTAACGGAAAAAATAATAACACTATTAAACGAAGCCGAATCCAAAGTTGATGAACTAATACTTCCAGAATACAAGCTCAGAAAAACTAAAATACTCTTGGATTCCCGTCTATATGATCATGCTCGTGAGGAAATAGAATTTTCTAAAAATATTATCAAAAAAGAGTACGACGAGGATAGTTATGTTTGGTTACTAATTTTTGACTCCATCATTAAGAGGGAACAGGGTGAATTTGCACAAGCACAGAAGCTACTAAATATAGCTCGTAGCATCGCAGAAGACATACCAAACCACTTCTTAAGAGGAACTATCCTATTCAATTTAGGTATTCTAAACTTGGGGTATCTGGGAGAACGCCTTGGCGCTTTAACCAATTTCGCAACTTCATCAGAAATTCTACAGCAAATCGGTGAAAGAAAAATCTTCTTCCTGACAAAAATCTACTCCTGGGTTACAAATATTTATATTGGAAATATAAACACTTATGATGAACTTCCTTCCAACTTGAAGGTACCAGAAAACCTTGAGTGGTATAAAATTAAGAATATGCTGGAAATATTGAAAGGCATAACAGAGCTCATGATTGGAGACCCCAAAAATGGCGTTAATAGTTTAAAAAAAGCAAATTACACTTATTCAAACTCGGAAATATTAATTCTACTCCTTTACACCTTTCTTTTGCTAACATCTCTTAAAAAAGATGAACTTCTCGATGATTTAGTAAACAGAGTACTTTTTGTTTTACAAGGGCGCACCGAAAATATCCTTGACTTTGCCCACTATAATTCCACACTCCTTATCTACCACTATCTGAAGAATAACATGGAGAAAGGCCGTCAAATTGTTAAACAAAGAGGAGATAACCCAAGAATAAAGGCGATCCGTGAAAGTTCGCTAATTTTTGAATTTGGAAACATCGTCTATAATGGAGACATTGATAATCTCGAAAAGTACTATATGATAGAAGAAATCTTAACTCAACTCGACATCATACGTCTTCCAATACAAAAAATACTTCTAAGTGTGATCCAGTACAAATTAATAGGCGACACCGATATTGCCTTAAAAGAATCAAAAATTAAGCAGCTACGACAAGAAATGAATAAGTACAGATTAACCAACCTCGTACCACTCATTGAAAATTTGCATAAAAGTGAAAGTTGATATAAAATTTTAGCATTCAATATGATGGCTGATTTATTTAACTTATTTAATAAAACCTTTCGGGCTTATAAAATTTATCCAAAAGGGCACGAAATTCCCAAATATTTTCTAAGGCAATTATGGGACAACCTAAAAATAAACATTTCCAGAACAACAAAAATAGAATTCATATTTGATAAAGGAGAAGTTCTTGATTTAGAAGGGAAAACTATCTGGAAAGAAAGTGAAGACGATGATAATCTGGCATGGGTAATGTATAAACATGGAATCAGGGGGATTTCCATTACTCAAGATATCACTGCAACTGACCTTCAGAATTTATTCGAAGCAATACAAAATGCATATGCATCAAATGACAAATTTGCTTTAATCTATGAGATAAATCTAAGAGAATATAGTGGTATTTCCTTCGAATTCATACCAGAGTTTTTACAAGACCAGAATGTGGTAGTCCCAGAAACATATCAGGATTTGCTGAAACTCAAAGAAAAAGAACCATCATCAGAACCTGTAGAATATGAGGGACCTATTTCTGCTACTATAGAGATACCGATCATAATTGAATCAAGAGAGGTTTTCACGATATCCTTTGAAGAAGAGCAAAAGCTAAACGAAGAGATTGCTAAAGAAAGGGAAACCAACCATTTAGAAAAAGTGTTATACTATCTTTATACTATCATCGAGCTGGAATCAGTGGAAGAAATTGAATCACTACTAAAAGCACTTGAAGAGTTTATTTTACTCGAAATAAACGACTCCGGGATTAGCAAGGTTTCAAGAGTAATTCACGATCTCAAGACCCTGAAGATAAAATTACAAAGCACTGAAAAAGCACGGGCCATTGATCTTTTGCTCAAGAGAATTTCTGAACCATCTTTGATTGAAAATATGATAAGGAACCACATTGATAACAGGCCGAAAGAACTTGAACTACTCTTATCCGGACTCGATTCAAATGCAGCACTCGCGCTTTTCAAAATCGCGGCAGAACTGCCTCAGAAGAGTCAAAGACAATTAATCTTCAGAGCTATGATTAACATGCAAAATTTTGAACCAAATCGGATCTTGAAATACATCGTGACTAACAAGAAAAACGAAAAGATCCTTTCGGCCGGTCTTGAATTTATATCTGTAGGAAAATACAGTCAAGCCAAGGAATTCCTGACAGAACTTCAAATGAATATAGACAAAAATCTTAAAAAGAACCTCTTGGAGGCGCTTTCGGCCATTGAAGGTGACTTAACACCATTTTTTTACGATGATGATATATCGGTAAGAATGACCACTTATCTGGAAATGAAGAGAAATCCAAGAAAATCTTTTGTAAACCTGATCGTTGAAAGGCTTAAAAGTGATGAACTATTTTTCAAATTTGATGTTCTGGAAAAGAAACAGTTTTTGAGTCTTATACCCGAATATATCGACTATCCTGCAGTCGAAGAAGCTCTGAGAAATATTCTCACACAGAATTTGTCTTTGCTAAACAAAATAACAAAGTCAAAAAAATATTACGAGACACTCCAGTTTCTAATCAACTCCTTGGTAGAATCAAATAAACGAAAAGTTTATTTACTTCTAATAGAAGCGGTTAAAAAAACGAAAGATTCAAAAATTAGAGAAATGTGTTCAGAAGCCTTGAAACAGTTTAAGGAGTGACAGGATGACGACTTTTGACGAAAATTACATGAATAGAATTCTGGTTAAATTTCTCTCTGCGTATAATAACGTGAAACTCTATGATATCAAACACAACGTAAGCGAGAAAAGTCTGGGCGAATTATTTGAAATACTTTCGGAGAGTCTCAAACAAGCCGATGAATTTAATTTCGTTCTTCGAGGATTACACATTTATATAATGGGTGAAAGACTAAAAATTTCCTCTGTCAATTTTCCTTTTATCAAACAAGTTGTAGATCTATTCCAAGAAAAGGGAATCGGAGGAATAAAGATAAGTCAAAACTGTACTGTTCAGGAATTGGGGATATTCCTTGAGCAATTATCAAAAGAAGTCACAAACTCCGAGAACTTGAGAGAAAATCTCGCAAGTTTAGGCGTGGCTTCCATAAAAATTCTACCCATGTTAGTTCAACCAACTGAAATAGTTGATCCTAAAAAGAGAGTGAAACAAGTTTACTTCGAAACAATAAACCTGGTCAAAAATATTTCCATCCCTGGGGGCGTGTCAAAACCAAGTCACACCAAATTTACCGTTGGCGTCCTCTATCTCATTGACACCTTAAAAACCTCTGAAAGCCTGCTTCTTGGATTAACAGTCGTTAAAAACTATGATGACTTTCTTTACAACCATTCTGTTAATACCGCGATCCTATCCCTTTCCCTTGGCGTTCGAATAGGTTTAAAAAGCAAAGAACTGTTGAAATTAGGTCAGGCAGCATTACTCCATGATATAGGCATGATAAACATACCAAGAAACATCCTTAAAAAGGAATCACTCCTCACAGAGGAGGAATGGAAAATTGTGAAGACTCATCCCATCAATGGATTTAGAATAACTCTTGATTTAATGGGTCTTTCTGAAGAAACGGCACCAATTCTACTATCTATCTTAGAGCATCAAAAAGGATACGATGGTTCTGGATATCCAGAATTCGTGAAAAACAGTATATCACTTTATTCAAGAATTATTCAAATCGCGGACTTCTACGATGCTGTAACGACCCCAAGGTTCTATAATCCTATTCCAATGTCGCCCTCCGAAGCAATCGCCTACTTGGTAAAATATTCGGGAAAACTTTTCGATCCACTTCTTTCTAAGCATTTCATTAATCTACTCGGGATTTATCCACTGGGAAGTCTTGTGTTTCTCTCTACAGGAGAATGGGCACTGGTGGTGGGACAACCTCAAGATCCCGAAAAATTACATAAGCCGGTTGTACTTGTTATAAAAGATGCTGAAGGAAAAGACCAGATTCACAGAACCCTTGACCTAAGTCAATCTGAAATAGAAATCGTCAAAGTAGAATCACCATGGAAATATGGAATTGACCCAGCAGAATATCTTATTTGATCTTAATTTTTAAAAGTTCTATAACTTCTTCTAAGTTTCTTGTATTGACCACATCCGAAGGCCCAAGCCATGCTCTCCTCGCTTGGCCGATCCCTAATTTTATCATTTGAAGTTGACCGACGTGGTGTGCATCTGTATTTATAACTAACAAAACCCCCTTTTCTTTGGCCTTTCTGGCATTAATATCGTTAAAATCAAGTCGTTCATAGTAGGCATTTATCTCCAAGAAAGTTTTTGTTTTCGCTGCTTTTTCAACTACAGCATCAATATCCACATGATAACCCTCTCTTTGCCCAATAAGTCTCCCTGTTGGGTGCCCAATAATTGTGACAAAGGGATTTTCCATAGCCCGCATAATCCTTGAGGTAGCATCCTCATTCTTCTTCCATATGTGAATGGAAGCTACTACAAAATCAAGTTCACGAAGCACTTCATCCGGATAATCCAACTGACCATCGCTTAAAATATCAACTTCAGCACCTTTCAACAGTCTGAAATCCTTGTATAGTTTATTTATCCTATCTATTTCTCTGTTTCTTTCCCTTAGCTCGTCAATATCTAAACCACCAGCATATTTAACAGACCTCGAGTGATCGCATACACCTAAATATTGATAGCCAAGTCTTCTTGCATACTCTACCAGTTCCTCAAGAGTTGAAGTACCATCAGAGTAGTCAGAATGTACATGAAGATCTCCTTTTAAATCATTGTATCCCACCAAAAGGGGCAGATTACCGCTTATCGCAGCCTCAATTTCTCCCTGATCTTCTCTCAGCTCAGGAGGTATCCATGGTAAACCGAGGACATTATAAACTTCTTCCTCCTCAGTACCTGCTACGAACTTCTCATCCCTGAAAACACCGTATTCAGAAATCTTTAATCCTTTAGCCTTTGCTATTGTCCTTAACTTGATGTTGTGATTCTTTGAGCCAGTAAAATATTGTAAGGCCGCTCCCCAGGACTCTCTTCCAACCACCCTCATATCAACCTGATACTTTCCATCAATTATCACAGACCCTTTGGTCTCTCCAGAGGCCAGAACGTCAGTCACTGAAGGGAACTTCGTGAAATGATCAATAATTTCTGCGCCATTTTCTCCAACCACCAATATATCAATATCACCGACAGTCTCTTTCATTCTCCTATAAGAACCACACCCAGAAATCAGCTCAACTTTCCCCAATTCACGCATATGTTCTATAATTTCCTCTACAATACTTACAGCGATACCAAGAGGAATTCTCTCTTGCATACTGAAATAGAGTTCGAGTCCCCGCTTGATATTTTCGATTTTTTTCTCCCCCATGCCAGGTAAAGAAAGAATGCGAGGGTCGTCAAGAATTTTGATAAATTCTTCCACGGTTGTAACTTTGAATTTGTCGTGAACCAATTTCAATGTTCGAGGACCAATACCGGGTACATCCATCAATTTAAGAAGATCCGTCGGAACTTTTGACATCACCTCTTCATACTTTTCAAATGTACCCTTTTCTATAAACTCTACTATCTTTTTGGCTATCCCTTCCCCTATACCAGGAATTTTTTCAAGCCCCTCAAACCCCTGATTTCTATATATTTCCGTAACATCCTCAGGAAGTTCTTCCAGTACCCTTGCAACTTTTACATAGGCACGAATCTTAAAAGGATTCTCGCCCAAGAAATCGAGGGCATTTGCAAGTTCTTCGAATTTTTTAGCAAGGACCTTATTTACTTTCATCACAGTTAATAATTTAAAACTTTTTCGACAACTTTTCAAACCACACCTTAAACATATCTGACCTTGGTATTTTGGTTTTTCTTCCCTGAGAATATATAATAAAAGATATGAACAACGAAGAGTTTAGTTTTGAGGATTTAAAGGAAGCTTTAATAAGGAAAGGTAAATATGGCATTTTAGCCTTTGCCGCTACCGTTTTTCTCGCTATCCTCTACATTCTACTTAAACAGCCCGTTTACGAATCCGAAACAAAGATAAGACTTCCAGGGGCGTCTTCTGTTTCTGAAATGGTGCTCGCAGGTGTAACGCAACCCTGGAACGACATTCCTACCCAACTTGAGTTAATAAAATCTAAAACAATTTTAAAAAAGGTAATTGACCAATTAAACCTAAGATTTGAACCATTAGATAAAAAGCTTTACAACTACATAAGAATAGATTCTCTGACAATAAGCGACTCAGCACCAGCAGGAAATTATGCACTTAATTTATTTTTGGATAAGTTTTCAATAACTGACCAAAAGGGTGTAAAACTTATCGAAGGACCTTATGGGAGACTCATCTCCACTGATTATATTGCCTTGAAAGTCGTCCCAATTAACGAGAAGGCATATGGTAAAACCTTAAAATTCGTTATAAAACCTTTGAATTCAGCAATAAAGAGCCTTTCCAGAAATATCAAGGTTTCTCAGGAAGGTAAGTCCTTTATTGCAGTAATTAAAGCACGTGCAAAAGATCCAATCTTAGCGAAAAACATAGCCGAATACGTTGCTAAGGGCTATTATGAATTCACCCTGGAAGATGCAAAACTACAAGCAAGCTCCTTGAGACTGTTCCTGGAAGAGCAAATAACAAAGATTGAACAGGAATTGACTGATTACGAAAAAGACTTAGCTGCAATAAAAAATAAACTAGGAACATACAATTTTATAGCGCTCGAAAATATATCAGAAAGCTTGAAAGACATCTTCTCAAAATTAAACGATTTAGAATTTGAAAAGACAAGAAACATAATTGAAAAAGCACAGGTCGAAAGAGAACTATCAATTATAAAGGAACAGATTCAAGGTAAGGGGTATTTTAAGGAATACGCAAAAATTGCTACCAGCCTGGAAACCGGCGGAGACCCACGAATCCTTGCCTTAACAAGTAAACTTTACGAGCTCGAGCTTAAAAAGGCCTCACTTTTGGAAAAATATAACCCAGAAAACCCTGAAATCAAAGCAATTGAGAATCAAATAAGTGAAATAAAAGGTTCGCTGAGCAAAGCACAGCAGGAATCCATTGAACAATCTATACCATCTACCTCCGATCCTGTTTTTCAACAACTAATACAGCAACTAATTAAAAATCAGGTCGAATTACTAACTTTATCGGCTAAAAATGCCGCAATTGATTCTGCTTTAAGAGTATTTGAAAGCAAAATATCAACACTCCCTGAGAATGCCTTAATGTACAGTAAAATAAAGAGAAAAATCCAAGCCCTCTCTGGAATATATAACCTCCTTTTAGAAAAACTCGAACAAACCAAAATAGAAGAGGCCTCAAAAATTTCCGATGTCAGAATTGTCGACTTTGCAATAGTTCCCTCTTCCCCTGTTTTACCAAGGAAGGTTCAGACAATATTCATCAGTATAATTTTAGGTGGCCTACTTGGCCTATTCCTGACACTCGCCCTTTATTATATTGATGATTCTGTAAAGTTCTCTAGCGAAGTGGAAATGATATTAGGGAAACCTTGTTTAGGAAAAATTCCACCATTTGCAAACAATGATGGAGAAAAATATAATAATCTAATTCTTCACAAAAATTCGTTAAGTCCCGAAGCTGAAGCCTTCAAAAAACTCAGATTCAATATAGACATTTTGACGAAAGAATTTCCAAAGATAATCGCCGTTACAAGCATTATAGAGAATGAAGGCAAATCAACGATCGTTGCAAATCTCGCTATCGCTTACAGCCTTGCTGGGCACAAAACCCTCATAATTGACGGAGATCTTAGAAAGCCTTCTCTACATAAAATCTTCAAGACGCCCAATGAACACGGATTTACAGAGCTTGTAACAAAAAACATCTTAAAACCTTATCCTTCTTTCCACCAAAACCTGTTCATTCTCCCAGCCGGGGAAAATTCCTTGAATGTTTTAAAAATTCTGGAGGTTTTCGATCTCAGGAAAATTAGGGAATTGCTAACAGAAAATTTTGACGTCGTAATCCTTGATACTCCACCAGCTCTTCCAGTTGCTGAGGTAAATACACTTGCAGATTTCGCAGGGCAATTGTTACTTGTTGTCAGAGCGGATTACACACCTAAAAAATTACTCATTGAATTTGCAACTTCTATTCCGGAGAACATCCGACTTTTGGGCTTCGTTTTAAACTTTTACAAGAGAGCAGAAAGCCATTACAGGTACTACAAGTATTATCACCATGAAACTGGGAAAAATGTTAACTCACTAAGCAATCTTATAAAAAAGCTTAAAATTGTGAAGGAGGATTAATGTTTAGTTCATTGCTTCTTTCTTTGATAGCATTAGTCCCCGGAGATGCCATAGCAATAAAATCAACGAATTACAAAGAGCTTAATGACACGATCTTTGTGCTCGGGGATACTACAGCAGAATTGCCATATATTGGCCGGGTAAATGTCGCATTCATTGACGAAAGCAATATAAGGGAGTACTTCATTGAGACTTACTCAAAATACTTAAAAGAACCCGACATAGCAGTTTTTGTTTTATATCGTATCTCTATAATAGGAAGAGTAAATAAGCCTGGCATCTACTACCTCCCATCCTTTGCTAGCTTTGGTGACCTAATAGCAATAAGCGGTGGTCCTCTTCCCGACGCAAATCTAAGCAGAATAAAGGTTTACTCTGGCTCTAAAAAGACTCACCTGAATTTTAGAAAAACGATAATTAAAAATCTAAAACTCAATGATTTAGGAATAGTTTCCGGAACAGTCGTTGAAGTTCCCAAAAAGTTTACTATCGGCCTTGAAGATATTTATAAATTTGCAGCGACAACGGGAATATTGTGGTCTGTTTACAAAGAAGTGATTGCTAAATAAAGGAGGCATATGATAAACGAACTTAAGAACAAAATTCTAAAAAGAGAAGCAAGAATTGGTGTAATAGGACTTGGCTATGTAGGACTTCCACTGGTTCGCGAATTTCTAAAAAATGGTTTTAAAGTAATAGGTTTCGATGTTGACCCCCAAAAAGTTCAAATGTTAAATGAAGGGAAAAGTTACATAAAGCATATTCAGAGTGAATTCATTTATAGTGCTGTTAAAGAAAAAACTTTTGAAGCGACCACTGACTTTACTCGACTAAAAGAAGTTGATGCAGTAATTATATGTGTTCCAACTCCCCTCGGGGAGCATATGGAACCAGATTTGTCCTATGTTTTAAACACTGCAAAAACTATTTCGGAAAACTTAAGGAAGGGCCATATAATAGTGCTTGAAAGCACCACTTATCCAGGCACAACGGATGAGGAAGTTCTTCCAATACTTGAAAAATCAGGACTTAAAGTGGGAGAAGATTTTTTCCTTGGATTCTCTCCCGAACGGGAGGACCCCGGCAACAAGCAATATACCACAGCTACAATTCCTAAGGTAGTCAGTGGAATTACCCCCCAATGTCTTGAAATGATAAAAACACTTTACGATCAAATCGTTGTAACTACTGTACCTGTTTCTTCTACAAGAGTTGCTGAGGCAGTGAAACTTCTGGAAAATATATATAGGGGGGTTAATATAGCTTTGGTTAACGAACTAAAAATGATCTTTGAACGGATGAATATTGACATCTGGGAGGTAATAGAAGCTGCAAAAACAAAACCCTTTGGATTCCATCCTTTTTATCCCGGCCCGGGTCTTGGAGGTCACTGCATTCCCATCGACCCCTTCTACCTTTCTTGGAAAGCAAAAGAATACGATATGACAACAAGATTCATTGAACTTGCGGGTGAAATAAACACCCTTATGCCCTACTACGTAGTTGACAAAGCTATTAGAGCATTAAATTCTCAAGGTAAAAGTATAAAAGGGGCGAAAATACTTATTCTTGGTGTTTCTTATAAACCTGACATTGACGATATGAGAGAAAGTCCCGCACTGAAAATTATAAAGATCCTTTTAGATGAAGGAGCCCATATAGAGTACAACGACCCCTTCTTTCCCGAACTCGTCCCTGTTAGGAAATATAATATCCCTCTGAAATCCGTAGAATTAACAGAGGAAAATATCAAAAAATTCGACCTTGTAATTGTGGTAACTAACCATTCCAGTTACGATTATGAATTTATAAGAAAACATGCTAATTTGATACTTGACACGAGAAACGCTTTTAAAATTAAAGGGTTAAAAGAAGGAAACGTTATTAAGGCTTAACTCTCTCAAAAACTAATTCAAGGTAGCCATTTATAAACCTGATATTGATTAACCTTACTTTATTTCGCAGAGCAAAAGTAATGCTGTTCCACTGGGGCTTCAGGCTAAATAGTCTTTCGAAATTAATAAAGATCTCCTTATTATTTACAGTTATTATCTCTTTTGTTCTTTCTTTCAACAGTTGCAAAGGGGACCGTATGAAGTTGTAAACAAGATCAGAAACATTAAGTTGAAATTCCACCACTTTTTGCTCTTTGTCCCATCGTACCTCACCTATTTGTAGTTTTAAACAAACGGGAAAGATATTGGTCCCCTCTATTTCCAAACCCTTCTCAGAAAAACTGACTTTCATTTCTGCAAGGTAAGGTTGAAGGTAAAACTTTAAAACGTATTCAATTAAATCCTGAGGTATTTTAATTTTGAATTCGCCCACTTCCGATTCGTCAATTTTTCTCAAAAAATAGTCCGAAAAAATCTGTAAAATGTCAGGCATTATTCTAACCTCCTAAAAAGCGCAATCACTTTCCCAAGAATATAAAGCCTGGCTTCCTCTTTTCTTAACTTTATTTCTCTATACGCCGGATTTTCGGGTATAAGGTATACAAACTCGTTAACTTCCTTAAAACGTTTACACGTAACTTCATTATCCACAAAAGCAATCACAATATCACCATTTTTTATAACTGCTCCAAGTCTTACCACAACAATATCTCGGTCGTAAATCCCTGCGCCTATCATGCTATCACCCTTTACTCTCAAAGCTATCGTATTGTTAGCGTCCCTTATAAAAAGTGTATCAAACACCACATTACCCTCAACCTCTTCTATAGCAGGAATTGGAAATCCTGCTGATACCTTTCCCACGAGGGGTATCATAGCTGCATTTGAAAGCTTAAAATGTAAAAGTTCAATTCCTCTTGGTTTTCTGGGATTTCTTTTTATGAAGCCTTTATCTTCCAGAGCTTTTAAATGCCTCTGAATGCTGTATATACTGTTCAATCCAAGATTTAATCCCTCAGCAATCTCTCTAATTGTGGGTGGATACCCATGAGTAAGTATAAACTGCTGTATAAAATCAAGAACGGCTTTCTGTTTTATAGTTAAAATCAACTTCCTCACCCTAACAAGTAGTACCTTATAATCACATAAAACATTGAAATAATAAAAGTAAAAACCGACACGGGAAACCCATACTTTAAATAGTTTTTAAAGGTTATTCTTTTCTCCGTCTTTCCAGAGATATCGGCAACCACAAGGTTCGCCGCTGCCGAAATTAAAGTAGCATTTCCCATAAAACAAGAAGTAAGAGACAAAGTCCACCAGAGGGCTTCTCCGTGAATATTAGGCATTTTACCTATGATCGTGTTAATAATTGGAGCCATGGTTACAACGAAGGGGATTGAACCCATTACTGTAGTAAAAAAGAAGGATAAAAAGCCAATTATCAGAATGAGTGTTAGTTCGCCTTTAGAAAATTTTAGAAGAAAATTTGCAATACTTTCAATTATATGGAACTTCTCCAAAGCACCTACAAGTATAAAAAGACCGCCAAAAAAGAACAGGGTAGTCCATTCAACTTCATGAAAAAAAGACTCAGGATTCTCGTTATTTAAAAAGAGTAGGACGATAGCCCCCGTCAAAGCTACGATTGAAGGCAAAATTTCCAGTTTATCGTGAAGAACAAAACCCATTATAACAAAACCAAAAACAATAAGAGTCTTTACAAGTAGCCCCTTATTTTTGATGGCACTTCTTTCATCAATTTTAACACGAGAAAGGTCAAATTTTCCTGAGATTTTATAGTCCTTACTAAACATCCATTTAAGGAGGAAAACTGTTAACACCATAGTGACTATAACTGGAAGTGTCAAGTTTGTTATAAAATCATTAAATGACAACCCTGAAGCACTACCAATTATAATATTCGGGGGGTCGCCAATTAATGTTGCAGTGCCACCTAAATTTGAAGCTATAATCTCTCCAATTAGGTATGGAAATGGAGAAACCCCTGTCATTTTGGTAACGAGAATGATTATCGGCGAAAAAACCAGAACGGTTGTAACATTATCAAGAAAAGCTGAAACGACACCTGTAAGAATGAAAAAAAAGGCGAACAAAATGAAATAATCACCTTTAGATACTTTAATTGCCTTTATAGCAATGTACTCGAAAAATCCGGTACGCCTGAAAAAGGAAACGATGATCATCATCCCAAGCAAAAGTCCCAGCGTATTGAAGTCGATGAAATTCCAGGCTTCATGAGGCGTAAGATATCCCAAAATGATCACTGCAACTGCTGATAACATAGAAACAACGGTTCTATGCCACCTTTCCCACACAATAAGCAAAAAACTAACGACAAAAATAACAATGAGCAAATATTTACTACTTACCATTTCCATATAGCCTTTCCAAAATAGAAAGTCTTGAAATAACACCTTTATAATACCCTTCACGATCTGTAACTGCGAGGCAGGTCCTTCTTTCCTTAGTAAAATAAAATATTGCCTTTAAAATAGAATCCTCAGGTTTGAGTGCTACAAAGTTTGTTTGCATAACATCTGCAGCAAGAAACAACTTATAAGTAAAATCTGAAAAAACCTCATAGTCCAACACACCAAAGGTCGTTACATAATCAAAGTCCTTCATAAGATCAAAAAATTCTGGAATAAAAGGTGCAAGTAAATCTTCGGCATATATTACACCTAACAATTTACCCTGATCATCAACTACTGGCACCAAAGAAGTAAATTCTTCTCTCATTATTCGGGCTACTTCGCAAATTGGAGTATCAAGTTTGACTGGTCTTACAAAAGACAAAACATCTAAAACTTTCAGCGGTTCAGCCATATGGATATTATAAACGCCCTAATTCAAACTCACAAACTACCCTTTTTGAATTTTTCCAGCATTTCTCTAAAGTAGCTATTTTCAGGGTCAAGCTTAACTGCCTTCTCTTCAAATTCAATAGCCTTTTTCCGGTATCCAAGTTTAAAATAGATAAGGGCGGCAGTGTCAAGTATATTTGCATCTTCCGGTTTGATTTGAAGTGCTTTATCAATTAGCTCTTTAGCCCTGGAGAGTTCAATATCTCTAAGTACCATAAACCATGCAACTTCATTAAGCAAATCAGGATCGCTGGGATTTTCAGCAATAACTTCTTTAAGGATCTTCATGGCACGTCCATACTCCATCTGGGCTAATTCCTTCTTTCCTCCTTTGAGGTATTCATCCCCTAATCTTCCATGGGCGTCGATCAGGAAGAATCTTTCCCATATTTTATAAATTCTCTTTAGCTCTGATACAGGATCAGGATGATCGTCAACCCTGATATCCACATACTTATCAGAATATCCACCGTAGCCACCATTTTTTCTCATTACAAGAAGGGCTGCTGACTGCCTACCCCTGGCGTCGCCACCAGCTTTATCTCCTGCTTCAAGTGCTGCAATAAGTCTTTCGGGAAGATCTCCTTCGGTGTTCAAAAAAGCTGCTTCCATAGCTTTAAGAACTGTGTCGCCAACAAGAATATTTCCCTGTATTGCATAACAAAATCCATTCAAATGCCCTGCATATGCTATACATCCTTTTCCAGTCCAAGATGTGGATGTGCCGTTAGCCGAAACAATTCCGACCTGTCTTCTGTCAAAAAGAGAATCGATACTTTGTAGATACTTCAAAATACTATCCACTGAATACCCCTTTTTTAAAAGGTCAAGAGCAATTGGCCCAAAGGTCGGATTACCAAAGGCCTGAGATGCTATCGCACCAACCTCAGCCTCAGCAAAAGGAACAACAGCTCCCACTGCAAGGAATTTGGATGCAACTGCTACTCCAACTTCACCGGTAAGGGTGTCACAGGCTACAATGGAAAAAGTCCCGAAAGCTTTAACCGGTAAAGAATTCAAAATAATAGTAAGGAAAAATATCGTAAACATATCAACCTCCTTCGTAGAACAATAATATACCCCTAAATAAAGAGATTCAACAAACTTTTTTAATAGCCTCGAGATATTTTTAAAAACTGGAATACACTTATAGTCTGCCATAAAATTTTAAAAATGACTAAAAAAGTTATAAATTTAGTGGAACTTCTAAAAGCTACAAATGGTAAAATTGGAATAGTATCCCATTTAAACCCCGATGGTGATGCGGTAGGAAGTCTATTGGCTTTTTATCTTTTTCTTAGAAAGGTAGGGAAAGAGGCGATTCCTTTTCTTAAAGACAATGTTCCTTATTTTCTTGATTTTTTGCCAGGGGTAAATGAAATTAGAAAAGAAATGACTCACGATCTGGACTTGATCTTTCTTATTGATGCCAGTGAATTTTCAAGAACCGGATTCCCGGAGCCACTTGACAAAAAGATAATAAGGATTGACCACCATATTTCGGGTAAAATCTATTCAAATTACGACCTAATCATACCCCAAGCCCCAAGTACAACGAGTCTAATTATGAAGATTATGAAAAAATATGATTCATCAAAGATTGACAAAGATATTAAAACTTGCCTTTATACTGGACTGCTAACAGACACATCTTCTTTCAGACACTCAAACAGCTTCAAGTGGGCCTTCAAGGATGCATATTATTTGGTTAACAATGGCTTAGATGTAACCGATATTGCCTCTCTTGTTTATGAACGGAAAAAGTTAAAAACCCTCCAACTTCTTGCTAAAGCCCTATCAACGATTACAGTGAAAGAACAAGTAGGTATAATTTCGGTAAGAAGGGAATTCCTTGAGGAATTTGGACTCGACAGATCGGAGACAGAGGGATTTGTAAACTATCCTCTGTCCATTGATGAAGCCATCGTTGGAATTAGTATGGTAGAGGTAGATAACCAAGTTTGGAGAATCAGTTTAAGAGGGAAAAATAAAGTTAATCTTGCAAAAGTGGCAGAAACCTTTGGAGGTGGCGGTCACTTTAATGCTGCAGGGTGTACCTTAAAAGGTTCGGAAAAAGATGTTATTGATTCTTTAATTAGCACCATTAAAAAGTACAAAATTGGGTAAAAAGGAGTATATCTATGGAACTAATTTTTGAAATTTCAAAGCCCGGAAAAACCGGTTTCACAATTAAAAAGTTTGAAAAAACCGCAAATATCTCTATCCCTGAAAAATATATGAGAAAAGAGGAACCAAAACTTCCCGAGCTGGCAGAGAATGAGGTTGTAAGGCATTTTATTGCATTATCTACACTAAATCATCATGTTGATAAAGGATTTTACCCACTTGGCTCCTGCACAATGAAATACAATCCCAAAGTTAACGAACATACTGCAAACCTTCCAGGTTTTACCCATCTTCATCCATTGCAACCACCCCAAACCGTTCAAGGTGCATTGAAACTAATGAAAGAACTGGAATATTTATTAGCCGAAATTAGTGGTATGGATGCTATTTCCCTTCAGCCAGCAGCAGGGGCTCATGGTGAATATTCTGGTATAAAAATAATTAGAAAGTACCACGAGAAGAAAGGAAATCCGAGAAAATATATTTTGATACCAGACTCGGCTCATGGAACCAATCCTGCGTCCACTACTCTATCTGGTTATCAAGCTATCACAATAAAATCCGATGAGACCGGGAGAATTGACGTTGAGGACCTGAAAAAACACCTGAATGAAGAAGTAGCAGGCTTTATGGTAACAAATCCAAATACCCTTGGAATTTTTGAAAATAGAATCCACGAAATTTCTGACCTGGTTCACTCAGTGGGTGGTCTAATGTACATGGATGGTGCCAATTTAAATGCTTTCATAGGGCACATAAGACCGGGAGACCTCGGATTTGACGTAATGCATTTTAACTTACACAAGACCTTTTCTACTCCTCACGGTGGAGGAGGTCCAGGGAGTGGTCCTATAGGTGTGAAAAAATTCTTAGAGCCTTATCTTCCCGTGCCAAGAATAGTAGAAATAAATGGTGGGTATGAATTAGATTATAACTACCCAGATTCCATAGGGAAAATTCACTCATTTTATGGAAACTTCCTTGTTTTAATAAGGGCTTACACCTACATCAGAATGCTTGGTCGGGAATATATAAAGAAAGTTAGCGAAGACGCCGTTTTGAATGCCAACTATCTAAGAAAGAAACTAATGGACCATTACGAACTACCTTACAAGAGCACCTGCATGCACGAATTTGTATTGTCTGGTAAGGAATTCAAAAAATATGGGGTAAGGACACTGGATATTGCAAAAAGAATTCTGGATTTTGGCATGCATGCACCGACAATTTATTTCCCTCTAATTGTGCCTGAAGCGATAATGATTGAGCCAACAGAGACTGAAAACAAGGAAACACTTGATAAATTTGTAGAAGTCTTGCTTCAAATAAAAGAAGAAGCAGAGAAAAACCCTGAAATCCTGAAAACCGCTCCTCATACCACACCGGTAAAGAGACTGGACGACGCACTGGCGGTTAAACTATCCAAAGTAAGATATACGAAAGAATGAGCCGACGCTAAATAAATTTTAAAATTTACTCAACTACGCAGCGGGCTTCGGCAACATTATCATCCCAATCTTCTGCTTTAAGGTCACCATCAACAAAAATTTGAACTTTTACGGAATCAGAACTCCATGCACTAATATAAACGGTATCACCTCTATCAGCAGTAAAGGCATAATTCCACGGGAGGGAAGCATTTATAATTGCAGAAGTTTCACCAGCCGCATTTGAGACAAATGTAATAGTGTATGCACTTGAAGACTTTCCTGATACAACATATTCTACCGTTAGTTGATCTCTTTCGCAAGAAAGAGCAAATAGGCCTAAAAGCAATATAAGAATGTAGGAAAATCTAATCATTTCACAAACCTCCTCTGCACGCCTTAATGTTCTGTTATTATTGCATATTAACAAACCCTACCCTACTTCCATCCGACGGGGAATAGATACAAAGGTTCCTCTTTTATACCAAGGACCCTTTTAACTTCTTCATCGATAAAGGCTCCCACAGCCACAGTGCCGAGGCCCAGTGCCGTTGCCTGTAAGTATATATTCTGACCAATGTGACCAGCTTCCATATACACGTACCTTTCCGCTCTTGCCCCATATCGTGCCCTCGTTCTTCCGAAAACCGCTGAGACTACAATTGTAACTGGCGCTTTCAAAATCATATCCTGTCTGAGTGCTCTTTCAGAAACTTCCCTTCTAAGATCACCCGCTTTCACGAGTTGCAGAGAATGCTCATCATGATTATACTTATAAAGCCCTGGTTCTAAATTCTCTACTTTACCTGCGATAAGATAAATCTCCATGGGATAGGTCGCGCCCGCAGAAGGGGTTGCCCTCTTTCCACTCTTAACCTTGCCCTGGGCTGCCCAGAGAAGTTGAGCCACTTCTTTCAGAGTTAGGGAAGAATCTTTATAAGTCCTTACCGATCTCCTTTCATTAATTGCCTTCTCCAAAGAAAAATTACTATCCCTTCTCGGCTCAGGAAGTTTAATCATCCTTACCTCCCAAATTACTAAAAAGGGTAACAACAACCACATCCTCTCCTCCCTCTAAAAAAGATTTTACAGCATAATGTACGTATTACAAGCAACCTTAAATGGGCAATTTCTGCACCTTGTTAAAAGTTCTTTTTTGTTTGATGGTAAGTAAAAATCTATCTCTGGGTTAAGAATTTCATGTAACAACGATTTGATTAGCACATCAGTTTCCACATAAACCTCTTTTTGTGAAAGGTCAATTAATTCAAATTGGCTCTTAGAACTAAGTCCTAACAATGGGAAAATAGTTGCATAAACCCTGCCTCCGTTGAGCTCAACAAACTCAAGCTTTGAATTTTTAAACAGCCAAAGGTACACAAGAAGCTGAATCTTAGGCTTTGTAATAATTTCGGACACAAAGACACCTGGATTTTTCAACCGTTCAGACAAACCCACCAGGTTGTCTCCTTTCTCGTAATCCCGAAAGGAGCTACCGCTTTTATAATCTATAATTATGACTCCATTTGAGAAGATATCTATTCTGTCAATTTTTCCTGTAAAGTTAAGTCTAATTCCTTCTTCAAGTTCTACCGTTGCATTAAGTTCCTTTTCTGTGTAATATTTAACGAACTCACCGAGTTCATTTTTTTTAATCTCTTCCTCCAGTCTTCCTTGCAACTTTGATAAAGAAATCCACAATCTCTCGGTAATTGCAGTCTTCAGAATTTTTATTCTGGGAGTTTCAATTGGATATTCCTCCTCCAGAACCTTAGAAGAAACCTCAAAAAATCCTCTTTTTTCAAAATCATCTCCTTTGAATTTTCCATCAAGAGCGGAAAAGAACCTCTGTAATACTTCGTGAATAACGGTCCCTATAATTCTCCTATCGTATTCATCCTGTATGTCCTCTTTAAGGCCATAAACATAGGTAAGAGCAAACTTTACTGGACATTCGAGATAAGTCTCCAAGTGGGTATAGGAATAAGTAATTCTCTTCAATTTCTCAAGCATATTGGCGTTCTTTTTAATTCCATCTTCGAAGTTGAATCTTCTTTCTCCCCCTGTGGAAATAAGAGTGTAATAACTCCTGTGAGAAGTTGATCCCACTTCTCGCCCATCCCGTGCAAGATACTCTTTCAAAATCAAAATTAAATGTGAAGGTTCATCAAAATTGGAGTCTTTGTAAATAACCGTGCAATCTTTTGAAGACTGTAGAAGGGTGAAAAAAAGATATTGGGAGAGTCTATTCTTAGAATCTAAATCATCAATTCTAAGTTTTACTCTCAAGTCATAAGGGAGAAGAGTATCATATTCAAAATTTCGTGTTAACACTCCTTCCTGAACGTCAATTATAATTACCCTTTTGAAGCTTAAAAGTCGGGTCTCCAGAAATCCAATGACTTGGAGACCCTTAAGGGGTGTACCTTTCAACGGAATCGAAAGATATTCAGTGAAGTCTAAAACAAATCTGACAAAATTTTTTAAATTTTCAACTTTGTCATTGGAAGGATCTTGTGTAATGTTCGAAAGCAAAGAGTTTCTTAAAACAAACAATTCTTCTAAAAGGCTTTGCCGAAGTCCTTCAATGTCTTCACCCACATTGAGAGACAAACTTTTGCCTTCCTTTTTCCCGAGAAAATCTATCAGAAAATCTACAAAACCTGCAAAAGTTTTATAAGAAAAAATTGGAATCCAAAATTCCTTTAAAAAGTTTTCCCAAAATTCTTTCATTCTTTTCTTAGAATCTTCATCGTTCAATATAAGCTTGTCAACTAAAAAAGGCGTCATTTTGTCACTTATCAACGAATACCCTGAGGACCCGAGAATTTTTAAAAACTGTAAGATATCGCTAACGCCTTCGCTTTGAAAATTTCTTTCAAGAAAGTTCTTTAGCTTTTTGACATTAATTAAACACGAATCAGTTTCTGAGTCATACTGAGTGAAGTTCAAAAGTTCCAGTAAATCTTTGAAAAAAGTAAAATACCCCGTTAACTTAACAGGATACCCCATAGATACATTGAAATCTACCCCTTCAGGAATCGCAAATTCTAACAATGGAACCAACTTTGAAGAGTCGGGCAAAATAATAGCTGTATCAATAGAATTCAATTCTTTTACATTGGCATTCGCCAGTTTATCTGCAACTAAGTATATCTCGGAAATATCATCATCTGTGGGTATCAATTCAACCCTCAAATCTTGAGGAAGCAAGGGGTGCTCTGTTGAAACTGCTAAAGGAAACAAATCCTCTCCAAATTGATTTCTAAATTCATCCAATGCAAACTTAGAGTCTTGTAAAACCAGCGTGAAATTTTCAGAATCTAACGCCCTATTAATAAATAACTTTTCACTCTCAGTCAAAAGAAAGGGAAGACACATAACCACACTAAAATCTTTATAATCCCTTTCCAAATCAATCTTTTCAGCAGTAAGGAAATACCTCGTAGAACGGGTAGAAAACCCATTTTTATTAATGGTGTCATAGAACGTCTCGTATACTGCAGGGTAATTCTCAAGCAAAATTCTGGTCCTTGAGTTTTCAGGCAGATCTAAGTGCGTTAATACCGCTTGAATCTCTTCTTTCGTCCTTCTATAAATCTTGAGTTCTTCAAAATCGTTGTAAATCCTTTTCCCGAGAGATACAAAATCCCAGAAAACCATTGTATCAAGATAATCCTTATAGAGATCGTACAGGACATACAGGGCATCTGGTTCATTCAGTTTTTTATCCCTCTTAATAAAGTTTTCATAGTGATAATCAACGAAATCATCAATAGAAAAGATCATAGGTAAAACAACTGGTTTACCGATTCTCTGAGTGATGAAGTATCTCAGATACACACCGGAACGCCTATTAGGCATAATAAAAATGAAGTTTTCAATTTTCTCACCCGCTTCACATTTATCAACAATATATCCTGCAAGATTCGAGAGAAAATTCTTTGGCTCAAGTAAAATAATTTTTTCACTCCTCATCACTCACTTCCTTCAATTGATCATTAAACACATAAGCAAGGTACCCTTTAATTTCGTGAGCGGTAAAAATCTTTTTCAAAACCTTAATATAACCCTTTACTTGCTTTATATCCTCTTCTTTAGGTTCCCCCGTTTTAAAATCAATTACCTCCACAAAATCTTTACCAACAATCAGTCGGTCAATTCTTTCAAAACTTCCATCAATTAATCCTATTTCCCTCTCTCTGTAGAGTTCACCCCCCTGTCTATTGGACAGTATTTTAATTCTACCATCTCTGGAAAAAAAGTCCACCAAAACGCCCAGAATCTTTTCAGCTGTAAATGAATCGATATAATACTTGTCAGCGATAGCCACCATCCTATCTCTGTATTTTATAAGTTCTTCTGGCATTTCTATAAAATCGATAGTGCGAAGGAATTCATGCACAGCATCTCCTACCCAACTTGCTTTCAATCGCGAAATCAAGTCGGTGGTTTGAAATTCCTCACGACGTGGTTCAATAAAGACCTTTGGTAGATTTTTCCTTCTATAAAAGGTTATTAAAGGAGGTTCTGAACTTTCGATTAACGGTTCTTTCTTCTCCTTTATTATTTCACCATAAACCCTTTCATCAGCTTTCCCAGCTTCGACCAAGCGTTTGAAGTAAGTATCTTCCATATAAATATTATACAACCTCTTCTTAGCCCTTGTGAGAGCAACATAGATCGTGTTTATCTCCTGTACGAGCTCGTCAATTTTCTCCTCAATGTATCTTTCCATCATACGCTTGGTATGTTCATTATTTAGCAATCCACTATCAATAATCTTTAAGTAATCTTTCTTCATTTTAAAAGGATAAAGCAATCTTTCTTTATGTTCTTTGTCAAAATAAAGGTCATTGCCCCCGCCTTTCGAGTCAATGAAAACGTTTATCACAACTGGAAATCCAAGCCCTTTAGATTTATGAAAAGTCATCACTTTTATGGCATTTATTTCCGTTTTTTGTGGTATAGATAAATCCTCAGCTTGAGAATTACTCATACTATCAAGAAACTGATTAAAAATTTCCTCTACTTTGTCGACTGTGATATATCCTTCCCTTAATTCACTATTAAAAAGAAAATTCAGAAACCTCAAAATAGCACCTCGCGAGCTATCCTCATTCAAAAATTCAAACCCGCATAATAATTCAGAAAATAGCCTTGCAAGAGACTTTTTCTCATAAAATTTTGAATATTTTTCCTTCAAGCTCTTAAATAGTCGAGTAAGCTCATTGTCAGCCTCAAACCTTCTAAATACAAACTCATAAAAATCGCGTGTAAGCTCTACTGTATCCTTTCCAACCGCTTTTTGAGCTATGGTACCTGTAGCAAATACGAAGGCAGACTTTAAATCCTTTTCATCAATCAAGAATTTAACCAGAGATATTAACTCCCACAATATTTTATGACTCCTAATGTCAAGAGAGGAAAAACAAATTACGGGCTGAGCCAATTCTCTTTCAATGAAGCTGGCTATTTGGAGAACCATGTCATTGTCTCTCGCCATCACTGTGATCTCGCCTGGGGTAAACTCGCCGAGTAGTTCTGTTATCAATTCTTTAATATACGGGAGAATCTTGTCAAGTTTCTCTTTTTTACTTCTTACCCCTTCGGTTTTAGGTATTTTAATATTTTTGACATATCCTATCTCTTTTTTTTGCGCAACTTGTCTAATCGGTATCCAAATGTTTCGATACCGCTCCACTATCTTTTGGGCCTTAACTTCTGCCTTTTGCTTAGAGATGACGCCTTCAAGCAAATTCTTAACTTCGTTCTGGAGAAAAGACTCGAAAGCATCCTCTTTGAAGACAACATCATTTACGAACTTTACTATAGCCTCTGAACTCCTAAAATTTCTGTCGTTAATCTCAGGAACAAAGGGAGGCATATTAAGTCCATATCTTTTGTAACCGTCCTGGCTAAGTAGGCTATACATAATTTTGTAATCCGCTTTTCTAAAACCGTATATAGCTTGTTTAATATCTCCAACAATAAATAGTGTTCCCCCTGAGCTAAGAACATGTTCCTTTATTAAGTAAAGCAAGATCTCCCACTGCTGTGGGTCTGTATCTTGAAATTCGTCGATCAAAATATGATTTATACCATAAAGAAAATTTATTAACCTATCACAGTAGTTTTCGGGGTTTAACATGTAATCTCTCATTATCCTACTGGTATCGGAGATGGTGATAATTCCCATGGTATTGAGTATCCTTCTGTACTCAGGCTTATAAAAACTTTCATAAAATTCTGCAATCTTTGTCTCCAGTTTATTATAAGCCCCAAAGGCACACAACAGCCCCCTGAATACCCTTTCATACAAATCAGCTTTACCTAACAATATATTCGAAAAACTATATGCATTATTTCCTCTTGCCAAGAACTCCAGTAGCTGCAGGAAACTATCATTTTCATTCATTTTTTTCCTAACATTTGGAATACTATTTTGAAGCCTCGCAATTTCCTCACCAATTTTACGGTCTTCCCATTGAATGGAAGCAAAGAGAGGATGAGGCTTCAAATCATAAAGTAACCTATCCTCCGCACTTTTTAGTTTAATTATCCTTTCATTAAAGGCCTTCAATAGATCCCATTCGAATCTTTCACTATCTTTAGCAAGTTCAACGACAATCTTTAAGAAATCTGAAAATAGATTAGATGACCTTAACAGATTCTCTATCGCAAGATTTAATACCTCCACATCAACTTCATAGTGGACTTTCAAAGTAAATTTCAATCCCAGTTCGTGGAGGAGAAGACGTCTAAGCCTTTCCATAAAACTATCAATAGTTCCAATTCTAAGACGAGGATAATTTTCAAGAACAATGTCATATACTTTACCTACTCTCTCCGCCAATTTATCCTTAAAAATTTCTTCCAAGCCCGGGAATCTATCAAAATTGCCCTTCCTCAACTCACCAAGGATTTCAACTACTCTCCTCTTCATCTCCTTGGCAGCCTCTCTGGTAAAGGTGATAGCAAGGAACTTCCTAAGGTCATTCTTTGAATTACACTCTGAAAGTAATAAAAATACCAATCTCTTTGCAAGGAGTTCGGTCTTTCCGGACCCAGCAGAAGTGGGAACAACAATGAATGGTGCTTCTTGGGGCTTCTTTAAAATTAGAGACCCCAATTCAGGATTTTTACTCATCTCAAAGAGGTAAAATTTCAAATTTCGTGTGCAAGACTTGAATTTTCATTAAGATCCACAAATTTTACATAATCTGCATAATTTCTTAGTAAATAATCTTTAACCTCATCCTTACAACTGAAATACAAAATCTGCCACCCGTCTTTTGAAATTTCCACAAGCAGATCCAATTCCCTTTTCAGCCTTTCGGAGTCACTTTTAATGAACGGGTCGTCAAAAACAAAAAATCCTTTTCTCCCCTCTAAAACTTTAATTCCGAGGCCAAGCCTTATGGCAAAAAATAACTGATCAATTGTACCACCTGAAAGTTTAGAGATTTCTATGACATTCCCCTTTTTATCCTCAACTTTTATAGTCCTCTTCTCCTGATCGTATAGTATAACTTTATATCTTCCACCAGTTATTCGTTCAAAAAATTCGGATGTTTGCGTTAAGTCGCTAAATAGATCATTAAATCTGTTTTTGCTCCCCTCAATTTCTTTATCCAAAATATCAACCAAAACCTTACTAAGCCTCATTCTTTTTTCCAATTCATATATAAAATTCTCAAGAATTTTCTTGCAATCTATAAGGTCACTTATCGTCTTTACAGGTACTGAGCTCTTAATGATTTGCTGTACCTCACTTTCAATCTTTGCAAAATTATCCCGTAAATTGAGAAGTCTTTTGTCAACTTCCTCTTTAAGTTGTGCCAGCTTCTTTCTTTTTTCTTCAATTGCCTCAAGATCTTGCAGTTCGTGATGGTACTCTTCTCCTTCTCCACTACTACGGACTCTCAGCTTTCTCAACTCTTCCTGAAGCTTGACAAAGAAGTCATTTTCATCATTATAAGAACCGATTTCAGTGTGCCAAAGTCCCTCCAGTTCTTTAAAAAATTCCCGCATTCTATTCTCATAATCTCTTCTCTCCTTCACTTTTTCCTCAAATTCAGATAAATTCTTAACTTCATACTTTTCACTTTCAACCTCAATTCTGGCTCTAATTTCGTTTCTTTTTCCTTCCAAATTTTTGAGCTCATCTTCTTTACTCCTCTTCAAAGTTTCCAGTGTCTCTTTTTCTCGTCTGAAACCCTCCAATTCTTTCTCCTTTTCAATCAATTCCTGCTTGATCTTTTCCAGTTCATCTAACAGCTCGTCAACCTCATTTGACTTAAATCCCACACTCCTTGCCCTATCAAAAATTTCGGACTTTAAAAGGGTAAAATCTTTTACAAAGTTAAGTGATTTTGAATATAGATAGAGAAAGGCAGAGGTAATAACAAAAAACAATAACGACACCCCAAATAAAAGGTTATTTTTGAGAACTGTAGCACTCCCTAAAAAACCCACAAAAAGAAGTACTGAAATACTGAATAATACAATCATTAACTTTTTCTTCTTCAAGTTCTTTTCATAGTCAGGTAACATTATCCTGTACTTGACTATCTTTTCCTCCAAAAGCTTCTCCGTCAACTCAATTCTTTGAATTTCACTTTTAACTTTGCCGAAATTAACAAGTTTTTGAGAAAGTTCCAAAATTTTTTCTTCAAAAGACTTTAGATCTTTCTCCTTAACTACCTCTATCTCTCTATTAACATTTTCAAGTTCTTTGTAAAGGTTCCTTAAATTTTCCAAAGCTTCCTCTGTATAGCTTTTGAACGCCTCAGCCCGCGCTTTGTAGTCAAAATAGAGATTCATAAGTTCTTCCGTTCTTCCCAATATCTTCTCAGCCTTTTTTCTTTTTAAATTTTCTTCAATATTCATAATATTCTCGAGTTCACGCTTTAACTCCCCTGCCTTGTATTCCAGCTCAGCGTAACTCTTCTCTTCTATCTCTTTGAAAAGGCTTTCTATTTTCGTTAAAGTTTCCTTTGCTTTTTCGTAACGATCTGCAAGGTAATCTTCATCCCGCGTATTCTTTAAACTGAGGGTTTCTGTTAACTTATTAGTTTCCAAAAGCTTTTTCTTCACACTCTGAAGAATATCAATGTAGGTACTGCTCAACCTGTCAAGAGCGGATCTGAAAACTTCCTCGTCCTTTGTGTAAATGAGGGAACTGTTCAATACAAAAAACAGATTATAAATATCACTCTTTGTTAGTTTTAAATCTAAAAATCTGTTCAGGGATTTACTGTATGTCCTTCCTTCGTCTTCAATTTCGACAGAAACTCCCTCCTTATCCAAAATTCTCAAAACTTTCTTGTCAAATCCTCTTTCAGTTACATCCATTGGCAGGTTATTAAGTAGAGCCTCTATAACCAGAGTCTTACCCTTCTCATTAAGTCCCCATATAAGCGTAAAATCCCCAGGCTCAATGGGATTTTTTAAACTGAGCGGTCCAAAATTTTTTATTTCAATTCGTCTAATCTTCATATTTTAACCTTCTGTGAATAAACCTTGCTGAGAGCTGAAACAAACCATTCCTTTAAGATTCTTTTGTCCTCTTCCTGTAAGTCCAAACGTTCGATCTGCTCAAGAATACTACGACTAAAAGGTTTGTCCACAAGAAAGGCAACGTCCAGAACTCCAAACCAGTCCTCTTGTAGGACGACTCTCCCTTTCCATTTCTCTTCACAATATCTTCTCACAATATCTTTTAACTTTACCTCATTTATACCCTGCTCTTGGCTATTAATATATCCTTTCAACTGCAATAGCAAGATTTTGCCAGAGTCCCCTTTGAGAGAATTCTGAATCCCTGAAAAAACGACATTCTCAATAGATTCTACGCTCGTCGGACTCAAATGTATTTCAAGCTTCTCGAAGTAAAGAGTACCAAGGGGAAGCTTACTTACAGAAACGCTTTTGCTTTCACGGTTTACATCGTAAACCACCAAATATCTTGGTCCCAAGTCGCCTCGTGTAATTGAAACGGGTGCGCCAGAATAAACCACAAAACGTCCAGTTTCATCAATAGGGATCGGATCTCCATAGGTGTGATAATGGCCTGATAGTACAAGTTGAACCATGGGAAACTTTTGCAAAACTCTCACAGACAAGGAAAAGGCAGATTCCACTTCACCACCTGTAACCTCCCTTCTGTATCTCACCTTTTTCACAACTTCATCAAGATCTCCATGATAAACTAAAATGTTGAAAACAGTGCTTTCTAAATTCTTGGAAATATAAGCCAACTGTTCATAAAAATATTCATTTCCCACACCCTGTAAATACGGAACAGTGAAGAAGGAAACCCCGTTTGAAGCATCTTTGAAAAGTGGGTTTTTTCGGGAGAGAACTATAACATCGTCACCCAAATCCCTTTCATCTTCAAAGGATTTGTAGTCGTGATTACCTGCAATCATTATCACTTTAAAGCCTAAACCTGAAAAGTACCTTCTCAGTTTAGTAATATATTCGCTTGCAGCTTCAACATCATCAAAGAGATCTCCCGCAATAACAAGATAGTCTACTTTTTCCTGCCCCGCTTTTTCCAGAACAATTTGAAGAGCGTCCCATCTTTCTTGATGTTGTGAATCGATGTGAAGATCAGAGGTATGAGCTATCTTCATACTGTTTAAATTGTACCCGTTAAATTGTATATATTACACAGTGAAAAGTCAAACACCGAAAAGAAACAAACCTCTAACATGTTCTATTCATACAGTCTGCACTTTCAAGTTGCAATGTGGAATGGCTGATTTTTAACCTGTCGCGCAGACGGAGGTTCACCTTTTCTATAATCTCCTTTGATTGTGATATATACATATCATCCACTTCTAAATGGGCCTCAAAATGAATTCTCCCGTCTTTTAAACTCCAGATATGAATGTGGTGAATTCCTTTTACCCCCGGAATATCTTTTAACAAATCAAAAATTTCACTCTCATTCACAGTGAAAGGTGCTGCCTGAAGGAAGATCCTCAGCGACTCAACTATTACTTGAACACCTTCTTTAAGAATAAACGTTCCAATAAGGACCGCTATTATTCCATCAATCCAGAATATTTTAAATAAGAGCATTAATAATCCACCAACTATTACTCCAATTGAGGAAAGGGCATCGCCCAATAAATGAAGATAAGTGGACTTTATGTTTAAGCTTTTCTTGGAATGAGTATGAAGTAATGTCAAAGAGAGCGCATTCGCAACCAATCCAATCATACTAACTGGAATTAGAACGGTAAGTTTAATCTCTTGGGGCTTAAAAACTCTTTTTAAACCGCCAACAATCATTAAAAGAGCTAAAAGAGATACGACCGTGGCATTAATAAGAGCGGCAAGAATCTCAAATCTTGCAAAACCAAAAGTGAATTTCTTGGTTCTTCCCTTTTCGCTCAGAATTAACGCAATTAAAGAAAAAAGTTGTGACAGAGAATCCTGAAAATTATGCAACGCATCCGAAAGTAGAGAATAACTACCAGAAAAAATACTACCAATTACTTCAGAAAGAGAGATAAGTAAATTTAGCAAGAAAACAAAAACCAACCTCTTTTTCATCTCATTCTTAATATTATAGTGCCAATCTCGTTTATAAAAGCACCAATCACTGCAAAGTTTAATTGATTAAACTTAAATATGGCTTCATATTTATTTAACTGATGGAGGGGTGGCCGAGCGGCTGAAGGCGCACGATTCGAAATCGTGTATCCCCTTAACAGGGGATCGTGGGTTCAAATCCCACCCCCTCCGTAGAGGCATATATGAGAGTATTTACTGCATTTGACCTACCTGAAAGTATAAAGGGCGAAATCTACAAAATTATAAACGAGAAAAGCGCCCTGTTAAGTAATGTGAAGTGGGTTGAGAAAGAAAACTTACATATAACGTGCAAATTTCTTGGGGAAATAACGGAAAAACAACTTCAGGAACTTCTTTCAAGACTCGAAAAAAAATTTAAAAAGGGCGAAAAGATTAGAATCTTAATTACAAATTTTGGCTGCTTCCCGAACTTCCGCCATCCAAGGGTAATGTGGTTAGGTGTTCAGGGTGAAGTAGATAAATTAAAAAAAGTGTGGGGCTCTCTGGAGGAGGTCGCAAAAACTCTTAAAATCGGTGAAAGAGAAAAAGAGTACATTCCCCATGTAACTATTGGGAGATTAAAATCATCGACCGCCTTAGATAAGGACTGGCTGAAATACACCTCTAAGGAATTCGAAATCACCCATTTAACCGTTTTTCAAAGTACTTTAACACCTTCTGGACCAGTTTACAAAAGCATAGTTAGAATACCCTTATGAAAGAAAAAATACTTAAAAGGGCTCAAGAAATAATTGATATCGAACTTGAAGGTTTAAAATCTCTTAGAGATTCACTTGATGAGAATTTCTACCGTGCTTTAATTCTTCTCCTTCAGTGCAAAGGTAGAATAGTCGTCTCCGGAGTCGGCAAATCTGGAATTGTGGGAAGAAAAATCTCCTCAACTCTTAATGGAGTAGGAATTCCTTCCGTCTTCTTACATCCCTCTGAGTCTTTACATGGAGAATTGGGAATGATCCAAAAGGATGATATATTCCTGGCAATATCAAAGAGTGGGCAATCGGAAGAATTTAGCATAATTTTGCCATATGTAAAAAGAATAAACATCCCTGTAATTGGAATGACATCCAACCCAAATTCCGATTTGGCACGACAATCAGACATCATCATACTAGTAAAAGTGGAAAAGGAAGCATGTCCATACAACATAGTCCCCACAACGTCAACAACTGCAATGATGGCTCTTGGAGACGCGATAGCAATAATTCTTGCTGAATTAAAAGGTCTTAAACTGGAACAACTTGCCACACTTCATCCTGGAGGAACCATTGGAAAAAAATACTGGCTTAAAGTAGAAGATATGATGCTTACTGGTCCACAGCATGTCCCTATCGTTCACAAAGATTCACCGATGAAAGAAGTCATCCTTGAAATGACTCAAAAACGTGGAATAACCAGTGTAGTGGACGATGATGGAGTCCTCATAGGTGTTATAACGGATGGAGACCTCAGAAGACTTCTGGAAAAAACTCAAGATATATTTAATCTCAAAGCAAAAGAAGTCATGACAACAAACCCCAAAACCATTAAAAAAGACGAACTTGCCGCTACTGCTGCCTCAAAAATGGAACATTATGGAATTACCGCATTAATTGTCGTTGATGATTTGAATAAACCAATTGGAATAATCCACTTACACGACTTGATGAGGGCTAAAGTAATATGAAGATAAAAGCAACACCTTTAATTCTTTTTTCAATCGCGATTCTGTTCTCCTGTGAAAAGGAGAGAGAAAAATCTCTTGAGGAACGAGACAATACACCTCCCCAGGAGACATACAACATCCATCTTCAAATAAAAGAATACGAGGCAAAAAGAATTGAGGTGTTTTCAGAAAAGGCCACTTATTCTGGCGACACGATTCACCTTATAAAATTCAAGGTGAATTTTTTTGATAAAGGTGAAATCACTGCGACAATGGTGGGGGACACTGGAACTATTGTCGAAAACTCTGGATTCATGGAAGCAAGAGGAAAAGTTAAATTGACAAGCACCAGCGGGGATTCGCTTATTTCAAATATTCTAATTTGGAATCAAAAGCTAAACTTAATTTATAGCCCTTCAGAGTCTTTCCTTTACAAAGAAAACAAGACAATTCGTTCATCAGGATTAGAATCTGATCCTGCATTAAAGGCTGTAAAATTCAAGGGAAAAGTCTATGTTGAATGAAGAGTTAAAACCTTCAGAGACACCAAGTTTTGAAGAAAAAGAGATTGAAGAGTTTATTGATAAATTCTCTGAAAAAATAGTAAACCTGAACCTTTCTGTTATAGCAGTGGTTACTCTTGAATCAATAAAGCCTCTTTCTTTTTTTGCAAGTCAGGCAATGGTTTTTTTTGAACCGCTTGTAAAGGCTTTCTTCACCGTAAAGGACTATGAAAAACTTTATAAGATCCTGGAAGACCGAAAACTCATTGAAAAACTTATAACTTCTATCGAAGAAAAAGCAGATAGGCGATGATTTTGCTGTTAGTAACACTTTTAAGTTTTGTCTTTCAGCCTGTGAGAATTAAATATAATGGTGGGGGTGATTGGTACAACGACCCAGAAATCTTACCAAATCTGTGTATTGAACTTATAAAGAGAGTGCCGTCGGCGAAGGCCAAACCAGCAGAAGTGGTATTAACTCTTGAAGATGATAGAATTTTTCAGTATCCTTTTCTCTTTATAACTGGACACGGCAACATTTCATTAAGCATGGTCGAAATTGAAAATTTACGGAAATACGTTTTTAACGGCGGGTTTGTTTATATTGACGATGATTACGGGATGGACGAATATTTCAGAAAAGAATTCAAAAAATGGTTTCCAGATTATGAACTGAAAGAAGTTCCGATACACCATCCCATATATAACCTTTACTACAAATTTCCGAGAGGGGTACCAAAAATTCACGAACATTTTGAAGGAAGACCGGTTGCTTTAGGCCTTTTCGTAGGAGGAAGACTTTCATTGCTTTACACTTTCAACTCAAACATTTCTGACGGATGGACTGACAAATATAACGATCCTGATTCCTTGAGAGAGGAAGCTATTAGATTTGGGGTAAACTTGGTACTTTACTCAATACTATTTTAAGAATCAAGTTAAAACCCTATATTTAAGAGCACTAATTATAAGTTCTTTCACATCTTTACCATCTTCAGGATAATTAGCCACATAATAACGCTTGGAAGTAAACATCTTATCTATACTATCTTTAAGTCTATTAAGCACCGCTTCCAGTCCATACTTGTTGGTTTCAGGTAAAATAACGAAAACCCACCGGTATCCAATGGAATACATATCCGACTCTCTTAGCATTTTCTTGAAAATTTCAAGAATTTGGGCCTTTTTATCCTGAACAAGAATTTTGTCAAATTCAATCAATATTATGGAAAATTCCCTCTGGTACCTCTCGGACCTTGCAATTTCCTTCCTCATTAATGCAAAAAAAGCTGGATAGTTTGGTTCCTTGGATATTTCTGCTAAAATGTTCTGAACCTGTGTATCAGAAAGTAAAAACTGATACTTACCTAAAAGGTATTTTTCCAGCCCCTCGTTCTTCACTCGCATCAAAAACTTCTTCGCATCATTAACTTTACCCATCTTGATGAGATGGTTGATATATTCACCATAATAAAAAGCCGCTTTCTCCTCTCTATTTAATTCTTTGTAAAGCCGTCCGAGGATCTCAAGTATTTCTGTATCAGAAGGTGAAAGGGTGCGTATCTTTTCGGCAACCGATACTGCCTGCGATTTTTTTCCACTTTCCATGAAAAGGTTGAATGCCTGCCGAAGTTCACCAATAGCAAGCTGTTTCATGCCAATATTTAGATAGATATCTGCACCAATGAGCCGTAACGAAGGATCATCGGACTGTTGATTCACGGCAATGTTATAATATTCCATTGCCTCGTGGAAATTCTTTTTCTGAATTGCCTTAAATAAACCTTTTTTAACATCCTGTAGGTTCAACATATTTTAATTATAAGATTACTTTTTAATGCAGTCAAGGTTTCTATAAGTTCTGGTTAATACAATTCCCACCCATTGAATATTCGATCTTCTGATTTTAAAATTAAAACGATGCGCCCGTAGCTCAACAGGATAGAGCGGCGGACTACGAATCCGTAGGCTGGGGGTTCAAGTCCCTCCGGGCGCATTTTGAAATTTCTATAATGATTAATGAAGAGAAGTATTATTTTGAAGAAGCAATCCGAGAGGCTGAAAAGGCCTTTAAAGAAGGCGAAGTGCCAGTAGGGTGTGTTATAGTAAAAGACGGTGAAATTATTGCAAAGGGGCACAACCGTGTTGAAAGCTTAAACGATCCTACAGCGCACGCCGAAATCATTGCCATGGGATCAGCAGGAGATAAGCTTAAAAACTGGAGACTAACCGGATGCACAATGTACGTTACCCTGGAACCCTGTCTGATGTGTACAGGGGCTCTCATACTCTCAAGAATTGATAAGGTGGTATACCTTGTTGAAGATCCTAAATTTGGAGCACTACAAAGCCAGCTGAACGTGAATGAGCTTTTTAAATTCAACCATCGTTTTGAAGTGCGGAAATTCGAAGATCCTGAATTACAAGAAAAAGCCAAAAACTTGATACAGACATTTTTTAAATCACTCAGAAAGTAGAATGCTTTTACTCTTTCTTTCTCTCCACTTTTTTATTCCATCTTTTGAGAATATTCTTGAGAGAACAACCTTGGATTCAAAAATTGAAAAATATCTTATGGCCGGAATTACCGACTCAGCAGAATACTTTGCAAAAAAGCTACTCAAAAGCTCAAGAAATTTAAAAACGAGAAAAAAAGCCCTGCTGTATCTTTACAGAATTTACAAGTATTCAGGAAATGCAAAAGACGCTTACAACGCACTGCAGGAATTTTTAAAAGCCTCAAACTATTCTGATTCAGTAACTTTCTACATCGATTACTTCATTTACCTCTATAACTTAAAAAAGCTAAACCAAATCTTAGAATTGAAGGATGAAATTCCCTTAGATGACACCCTATATTTTATTGTAAGTTTAACAATGTTCAATTTGAATCAACTGGACAGTGCAATCTCTGTCACTGAAAGATGCCATTTGCCAGAAGCCCAATACGTTAAAGCTTTCGCCCTGTTCAAACTGGGAAGATATTGCGAGGCGGAATCCCTTAGCAAGAATCTGAATTGGAAAGAGCTTACCATCCTCTCCTTTGCCCGACGACAACTTTGGGATTCTGTTGCTTTTTTTCTTGAACACTTAAATATAGATTTAAATGAGCCCTCACTACCCTACTTCCAAGTACTCTATTTTTTTTCGCTAAGAAAATCAGGAAGGAGAGTCCCTCTGAGCTACTATAATGAATGGCTTATTGCCAATAAAGGTAACCCACTTGAGGACTACGTATCATTCTTATTTGCAGAGGATTTGGGCCAAGAAAATCAATGGTCCAGATGCCTTCAAATCTTAAACACCATCGATACTTTTCAATTCTTTTCTAAATATCCTTCACTCAAAGGTGAATAGTTTTGGATCAAAGGGAAAGCTCTTTATTACAAAGGAAGCACTCTAAAAAGGATTACCCAGCATCTTGTCTCCGCTTTCAACTTAACACAGGACCCCATTACCAAGGATTCTTGCAACTATTTGCTCGGATTAACTTATTTGAAATTTGCGCATTATAAAAAAGCGATTCAATTTCTCCAAAAAGTAAGGGGAAATTCCCATTTATATTATGATGCATCTTACAATCTTGCCACTGCTTACTACCAAATTCTTGAATACGACGATGCCCTCGAAATTATTGATGAAGTCCTCAAGAAACAAGACATTCAGGAAGAATTAAGGTTAAAGCTACTTAAAATCAAAGCAAATATCTACGAATCTCAAAAAGAGTATTCCAAGGCAATCAGTACATATCAAACAATGCTACAATATGTGACTCAAAAGCCAAAAATCTACGAAATTTACTACCACATTGAATTGTTGAAATATAAAAGAGGAGATTACAAAAGCCTTAGGGAAGTCTACCAAAATTACTTAAATAAATACCCTGAAAGCCCTTTTATTCCTCAGCTTTCCTATGATCTTTTGTTCAACTACATTTACTCGGAAGAAAAAGAAAATGCAAGAGAAATACTGTTATTTATGATTGATAAGTTCCTCAAAAATCCCAAAACCCTGGAGGCAATCAGCCTGTATTTTGGCAGTCCCGTAGCTTCCTTAGAGGACTCGACCATATTAAAGAACCTACTCATAAAAAATCCCGAGCTTGAAGATTACGTACATTTAACTCTTGGAAGACTTTATAAAAGACTAAGGTTGTATGATGATGCGTTAAAATTCTTTGGCTTGGTCAAGCAAGGTAACTACTACAACCAGGCGCAAGTTGAAATAATGGAAATCTATTTTTTATTAAATAAATACAACGAAGTTGAGATGCTGGGAACAGAAATAATGCCGGAAGAAATCAGAGAATATACTTCTTATCGCATTGTAGAACTTCTTCTTAAAGCTCTGAAAAATGAAGGTAAAGTATCAACCTTTAATTCACTGGTAAACTACTTCGCAAGTAAAGATTTTCCGTTTAAAAAAGACTTCTGTCTTATGGTCTCAGATCTTTACATAAGGGAAAAGGATACCACAAATGCCATTAAATTTCTCAATATAGCAAGAGACCACGGGGCCACAGACCAGGAAATTGTTAATTACAATGTAGAACTTTTGAAAATTTTAAAGGAGAATACAAAGTGATTTTTGAAAAAAATCTGAAAAACGAGTTCCCATTTGAAAAATGTTCCTTTGTAGCGTTAGATATTGAAGCTACTGGTTTAAAAATTAAAGAAGACCGAATTCTGGAAATTGCTTTAGTGAAATGGGAGTACAATGGGAAAAAACAATATTTCGAAACGCTATTTAACCCTGGCATAGAACCTACACAGCACTCGATAAGTGTTCATGGTATCACTAAAGAAGAATTCCAGAACGCCCCTGAGTTTAGAAAATTTAAGGAAAAAATAGTTGAATTCATCGGAGATTCAATCCTAATCGGTTTCAACATCCTCTCTTTAGATCTTTCGCTCCTCAATAAAGAACTGAGGCTTCAGGGGGAAAATCCCCTTTACAATTACGTTATTGATGTACAAGGAGTTGCTACAAAAATTTTGGGAACACCAAGGGAGAAATCCCTCTACTTTGTATCAAAAGAACTGGATATCTCAACCACCATCCTTCATAGAGCACTGCCCGATGCAGAGACTACCCTGAAAATCTGGATAAAGTTATTAGAACATTTCCGAATTCACGGGTTTAAGACACTAAAAGAGCTTCATGAAAGAGGGTACTTCAATATTAAACTAAACCCTGTTGCGAGGGAAATCTTTCTCCTTGGCAGGCAAAACCGTTATGTTGAAATAGTTTACAAATCACCTACTTCACCGAAAACAAAAAGGACCATTGAACCCCTTGGTGTTAGAGGTTCAATGGTCGATGCTTTCTGCAATCTCAGATTGGATTTTAGGAGTTTCAATACTTATTACATTCTGAGTTATAAGTAATCTATTCTTCCTTCTTCTCTTTCTTTGCCTCTTCTATTATCTTCTTGGCAATTTCCGCTGGGACTTCATCATAGTGAGAAAACCTCATAGTATATGTACCCCTACCTTTTGTAATGGAGCGTAAAGTTGAAGAATACTTATAAAGCTCTGCAAGAGGGACAAGGGCTCGTATAACCTGGTATCTGCCCTGAGAATCCATACCCTGAATTTTTCCTCTTCTTGCATTAATGTCGCCTATCACATCACCCATAAATTCTTCGGGAACAGTAACTTCAAGTTCGTAAATAGGCTCAAGCAAATAGGGATCTGCCTTAGCCTGTGCATCCTTAAAGGCAAGAGAACCAGCAATTTCAAAGGCCAAGTTAGAAGAATCCACAGGGTGATACTTACCATCGTAGAGAACTACTCTCACATCAACGACTTTTGCACCTGCAAGCACTCCTGCTTCCATTGCCTTTTTAACGCCAGTCTCGACAGCAGGAATAAAGTTATTTGGAATAGCTCCACCAAATATCTGGTTCACAAACTCATAACCTCCACCTCGTGGAAGCGGTTCAATCCTTATATTACATATACCATACTGTCCATGGCCACCCGTCTGTTTCACATACTTTCCAAATCCCTCGGCTGTTTTTCTTATACTTTCTCTATAAGGTATCTTAGGCTTTTCCGTTCTTACGTTGACTCCATACTTTTCTTTCAACCTTGATATGACAACATCCAGGTGAATTTCGCCTAACCCCCAAAGCAAGGTCTGCTTAAGTTCAGGATCATACCTAAAATCTATAGTGGGGTCTTCATTTTTTAATCTATTCAACCCATCCGAAACTTTATCCTGGTCTTCCCTACTTTCAGGGATAATGGCAATCGAAACAAGCGGTTCGGGAAATACTATCTTTTCCACTTCTATCGGAAAATCTTTATCACTCAATGTGTCGTTTGTCTTCGTATCTTTCAATTTAACAAGAGCACCAATCATACCTGTAGTCAAAGAAGGAACCTCTTTTCTGTCCGCTCCCCTTATCATATACATCTGGTTAACTTTTTCCGTTCTCTGCGTTCTCGAATTAAGATATTCTTTACCCGATTCAATTTTCCCTGAAAGGACTTTAATGATACTCACTTCACCTAAGTGAGCCTCTTGGAAGGTCTTAAACACAAAAGCAACAGCCTTACCGTCAGGATCAGCCTTAATTTCAACATCACTCCCACCAAGTTTTCCAACTTCTGGTTTTGCATCAAGGGGTGAAGCACCGAAAGAAGTAATACCATTAAGGAGCTCTATTATCCCAATAGCCTCTTTAGCATCGCCATAAAATACCGGAATTATCTCCTGATTCAAAATAGACTTTTTCAAAACTGGCATCAACTCCGCGTCAGTAATTTCCTCACCAGCCATATATTTCTCAAGCAAATCTTCTGAAGTCTCAATTATATTCTCTCTAAACCTTTCCCTCTCCTTTACTGCATACTCTCTCACATCAGAAGGAAGGGAATTCACATCTCCCGCTACCAAATCGAAAACGCCCTTGAAACTGGCACCTTTTCCAAGAGGTATCTGAAAAGGAGTTACATGGTGCCCAAAAATATTTTTCAATTCTTCCCAGAGCCCATCGAGATTAATCTCCTGTCCGGTCATCTTATTTATGAAGAGAAAAATTGGGATCCCTTTTTTCTTTGCCATTTCAAAGTATTTTTCTGTACCCACCTCCACTCCCGATGTAGCATCCACCACAACCACTGCGTTATCCGCAACCTTAATTCCTGCAACCACTTCACCTGCAAAATCGAGATAACCGGGCGTATCGATCAAATTGATAAGATAACCATCGTGTTCAATATACCCAACAGCTAACCTTATGGAGGATTTTCTTTTGATTTCCTCTTCATCATAATCCATCAAGGTGTTCCCCTGATCAATCGATCCCATCCTATTGATAATGCCTGTCTTATAAAATATGGCCTCACATAACGTGGTTTTTCCGCTCCCGCCATGTCCTATAAGAGTAACATTTCTAATCTTCTCAACCATCAGCTTTACCTCCCCGAATTTTTATTACAATATTTAACAACCTATCCTGAACAAAGATAACTTTTTCAATATTAGCATTCCCTAAATAACCTCTAATTTTTTCCACTTCAAGGGCCCTGTTTAGGACCTCCTCCTGACTGGCTCCTTTTGGCACTGTAACCTTACCACGTACTTTCCCGTTTATTTGTATGGGGATTTCAATCTGTTCAAAATGCAAAAACCTCTCATCATAATCAGGATACCTTTCAGCAAAAATAGTGTCTTCAAAGCCCATAATATGCCATAATTCCTCGGCAATATGTGGCGCAAAAGGAGCAAGGAGCAAAGCGAAATCTACACACGCCTTTTTGAGGACAACAGAATCTTTCCTCTTAAAATCCTGCAAATCATTTAAAAACTCCATCATCTTTGCGATAGCAGTGTTGAAATGGAATTGAGAAGAGTCTTCCCTTACAGACTTTATAGTCTGTTGAAGCCTAATATAAAGATATATTTCGCTTTCATCAAGACTTCCAGGGTCAACGGAGATCTTTTGACCTTTAACGATGTGGCCATTTTCTTTGTAAAATCTGAGTATCCTAACCAAAAATCTCTTGGCACCCTCTACGCCTGCATCAGACCAGACCATATCTTTTTCAGCAGGTCCCGCAAAAAGAATAGTAATCCTGGCAACATCAGCGCCGTGTTCCTCAACAAAAGGTGCAACAGGAACGATATTTCCTCGAGACTTGGACATCATCTCAGTCAGGACTTCAATTTTATTTCCACACTTAACATGAATGCCCTCTAAAACCTCCTCATCTTTAACTACCTCACCACAGTACTTACAGTAATTAAAGCTCTTGTGTACAAGTCCCTGAGCAAACAGGCTTGCAAAAGGTTCCTTCTGGTTCACAAGTCCTTCATCATAAAGAACCTTTTGAATAAATCTTGCATAGATTAAGTGTTTTGTTGCATGTTCGACTCCTCCAATGTACTGATCAACCGGCATCCATCTATTCACCTTATTAGGATCAAATATAGCTCTTGAATTTTTGGCATCTATGTAGCGCAAGAAATACCAGCTGGAATCAACAAAAGTATCCATCGTATCGGGGTCCCTTTTGGCATCAGCTCCACAAACGGGACATCTCGTATTTATCCATTCTTCTACATCTTCAAGGGGAGACCTACCCTTAGGCCTAAAATCTTTGATATTTTCTGGGAGCAAAACGGGTAAATTCTCTTCTGGTACAGGTACAATACCACAATGAGGACAATGAATAACAGGTATTGGCGCCCCCCAATACCTTTGCCTTGAAATGAGCCAATCCTTAAGCCTGTAGGAGACTGCCTTTCCACCAAGGCCCAATTTTTCGAGTTCCACCTGGATAGCTCTTATCCCTTCCTCTGATGTTAGCCCAGAAAACTTATCACTATTAACCATTATTCCATAGTCTTCAAAAGCATGATCCATGGTATGAGCGTCAAGCTCACCGTCCACAGGCCTTATTACAACCTTTATTGGAAGGTTATTCTTCTTCGCAAACTCAAAGTCCCTTTGATCATGTGCAGGAACACCCATCACCACACCCGTTCCGTAGTGGGCAAGTACATAATCCCCCACCCAAATAGGGATCCTTTCCTTGGTAAAAGGATGTATTGCGTAAAGGCCTGTGAATACTCCACTCTTTTCTTTGGCGCCGAATTCCCTTTCAACATCACTCTTTTGTACAGCATTTTCAACATATTCCTCAATCATTTTTGCGTAGGGGGAATCTTCAATAAACTTCTTAACAAGATCATGCTCAGGGGCAACGGTTATAAAGGTTACACCAAAAAGCGTGTCCGCTCTCGTTGTAAACACCGGTATATCTGTTCCATCTTTTTCATATTTAAAGACTATCCTCGTACCATACGATCTACCTATCCAGTTTTCCTGCTGCTTTATAACATTCTCAGGCCACTTACCCCTGAGAAGTTCAAGATCATCAAGGAGCCTTTCTGCGTACTCCGTTATCTTAAAGAACCATTGTTCCAATTGTTTCTTAACCACCGGAGTTTTACACCTCTCACACTTCCCATCTACCACTTGTTCATTGGCCAAAACTGTTTTACAATTGGGGCACCAGTTCACGAACTCATTTTTCCTGTAAGCCAAACCCTTTCTATAAAGAAGTAGGAAAAGCCATTGAGTCCACTTATAATATTCTGGATCACAAGTTGCGAGCTCTTTATCCCAGTCATAAGAGATACCGAGCATTTTAAAGGTTTTCCTGAAATTTTCAATGTTATTATAAGTCCAGGTCTTCGGGTTTATTCCATGTTTAATAGCAGCATTTTCAGCAGGTAATCCGAAGGCATCCCACCCAATGGGATGTAATATATCGAAGCCCTCCATCATCTTCACTCTGCTAACCACATCGCCGATAACGTAATTCTTCAGGTGTCCCATGTGAAGATCACCAGAGGTATAAGGGAACATCTCCAATACGTAATATTTCCTGGAAGGAACTTCTTTCGTTTTGTACAAATTCTTCTCTTCCCAGAACTTCTGCCATTTCTTCTCAATTTCTCTCAAATTAAAATCATCTATCATAGCCAACTCCTCGCAGGAGTTTATAATTTTACTCTTTTTTAATTGTAAAATCAACGCAAAGCCGTTAAAATTATAATGATGTCGCTTTTCCTTTTTCTTCTATTAATCACAAGTCCGATAAAGGAAAGTTTTGCCAATAGAAACTTCTGGCTGGTTTCTACAATGTGGGAAAACGCCAAAGATACCGATGACTCAGTATTCGTTTTAATCTCCTG
>JASEFR010000003.1:0-10826 GCA_030019025.1 bacterium | reverse complement strand
GAGTCAACCTTAAAACGGAAAAGGTGCTGAAATACTTAGAAAATAGTGGCAATATGTCTAATGATGTAAGACTTGCTTTTACATCAAACCTATTGCAAAGTGATAAATTCGACTCCTTAGCGGTGGAAAATTTCAAAGTCCTCGCGGACTCAATTGAAGAATTGAGAGAATATTTCTACATGCGGATAGTTGAAAAATTGCTGAACCTCGAAAAACCCCAGGAAGCCCTTCATTATCTCAGAAAGTTAAAAAAAATTAGATACCAAAAGGATGCGGTAAGGGATTTTGTAGATTACATATGGGATAAGAATAGAATAGAATTTGCCGATTCTTTGCTAAGCTTAACGTCAATAGAACAGGATACAAAAATCTTTTTAAACGCATTAAAGGCTATAACCAAGTTGGATACTCTCAAAGCTCGAAGTCTCGCAAAGGAGCTTGTGAAAATCAAACCCTTTTCTCCCTACGCCATTAAATTGGTCCCTTTGCTGGATGATACCTTAAAAGCGTATGTCTACTTTTCATCCAAGAATTATAAACAAGCAGATAGCATTTTTGCGAAAATTAATACAACTTGTTATCCATTTGCCCAAATTCTATCAGCTTATAGGCTTAGAAATTATGAAAAAACTATAAAACTCTTTGAAAAGCTTAAACGCAGATTGACCGAGAGGGAAGAAAAAGATCTATTTTTACCAATTGGATACGCTTACTGGAAAATAAAGAAACCCCTCAAAGGATTAGAATATCTCATATTCCTTGCTAATGACGGTAACGAATCTGCTGCAAGACTTGTAACGGATATTTTGATAACAGAAAACTCAGAAATACTTGAGCAATATAGAAAAAATGTTGTTGTTCGTTCACAAATAATGGCCTATTCATTAGCTCTTTACCATCTGTTTATAAAGGATACAGTAGGTGCAGAGAGTCTCTTAATTAAAAGTGTTGTAGGAAACAACCCCAGAATATCAGTCAGAGCCAAATACTTTCTTAAAACCCTCGGAAAATTTCCCGAGGAGCAAAAAAATTGTGAATTAAATCTTGACTACTTTTACCTCTTAGACGAAGGATTAGTAGTTAAAAGTGAACCTGAACCAGAAGTACACCAAGAAACCATTGAAAAGCTCAGAATTTTCAAATATCTACTGATCCTTGGGGACCAGACGGAGGCGCTTAACTACCTTCCCAATGAACCAAATTTAATTTACGGAGCGATAAAATTGGCAGAACATTATGGAAACGACTACATCAGAATACGACTTGCTCTCAGGTATTACAACTATTTGCCGGAGAAGAATAGTATCCCGCTATACCTTTTAAAACACCTTTTTCCAACCAACTATTATGGGCAAATAGCAACCGTTGCAAAATTCTACAATGTAAAGCCCGAAGTAGTTATAGCGCTAATGAGAGAAGAAAGCCTATTTAATCCCCATGCAATAAGTCCAGCGGGTGCCATAGGATTAATGCAGATTATGCCTCTGACTGGTAAAAAAATAATGCAGGAAGCAACCCCCGATTCTTTAAAAATTCCCAATCTAAATATCACTATTGGGATCAAATACTTAAGTATGCTTTCCGATTCATTCCAAAATCTAATTCATGTCCTGTGCGGATACAATGCAGGTGAACGGCGGATTCGAGAATGGGAAAAAACCTATAAGACCGATGACCCATTGCTGTTTACGGAATTAATTCCTTTTAAGGAAACAAGGGAATATGTTCAGCGCATATTAAGAAGTATAATTATATACCAATACCTTTTAAGGAGATGAGAAAATGAAATTGCTTTTTACAAGTCTGGTTCTTCTCAATGCAGAGATTTATAAAGCCTCTATAGAAGCGCCTATTACTCCATCTATCTCGGAATACATATGCAGCGTCATTGACATAGCTAACAAAGAGGGGGGCAAGCTGATCGTGATTAAGATGGATACACCAGGGGGGCTTGATGAAGCAATGCGTTCTATTAACAAGGCAATCCTCGCCTCAAAGATTCCCGTAGTAGCTTACATCTCTCCTGAAGGGTCAAGGGCTGCATCCGCCGGAGCATTCATTGCAATGGCATCCCATATAATTGCTATGGCACCGGGAACCAGCATCGGTGCCTGCCATCCCGTTGCTCTCGGAACTCAGATGGATAGTGTGATGGTTAAGAAAGTAACCAATGACGCCGTAGCATACCTTAAATCCCTTGCCGAACTCAGAGGTAGAAACTCTAAATGGGCAGAATTAGCTGTGTATGAAGCTAAATCTTCATCTGCTATAGAAGCTCTAAAAGAGGGAGTTATTGAATACGTAGTATCAAGCCTTGAAGAGTTATTAGACAGCCTCAATGGTAAGCGGATAAAGATGGACGGAGGTGAATTCTCAATCACCCTTCAAAGACCTTATAAAGTAAAGGAAATTAAAATGAGCCTGAGGGAAAAACTCTTAACTATTCTCAGTAATCCAAACATTGCTTACATCCTTCTCTTACTTGGTTTTTATGGACTCTTTTTTGAGCTTTCTAACCCCGGTGCTATTTTTCCTGGAGTATTCGGCTCCATTTGTCTCATACTTGCCTTTTATTCACTGCAAACATTGCCTGTAAACTATGCTGGACTTGCTCTAATAGTCCTATCCATCATACTTTTCGTTCTCGAGGCATTTATTCAATCACACGGCATTTTAGCGGTTGGTGGAATCGTTTCATTCGTACTTGGGTCTTTAATGCTTTTTAAAGGAGGACCAATGTTTCAAGTTTCAAAAAGTCTGATTGTTTCCATTTCGGTAATTTCGGCAGTTTTTTTCATCTGGCTAATATCTAAAGGCGTAAAAACCTTCTTCTTAAAGCCCACCACAGGAAAAGAGGGGCTCGTCGGCGAGAAAGGCGTTGCAGAAACGCCTATAGATTCTAAGGGTGGCATGTGTCTGATCCATGGAGAATTGTGGAAAGCGAAAAGCGGTGAGAAGATTGAAAAAGGAGAGGAAGTAGAAGTAGTAAAAGTAGAGGGCCTTACTTTATATGTAAAAAAATGTGAAAAATAGCGCATCAACCAGGAAAAATTCTTCACATAATAATTTTCGATCCTTGAGGAGGTTATAAAGCTCTCAATAAATTGTAAAAATTATTTCGCAATCCTGCCTCTAAAAATCCCCTAAATTAATCTTTTCAAATCGGCACAAATTTTGCCATATATCCTCCCAAAGGAGGTGAAGATGTTCCAATCAATATTAACGATGATAGTAGTAACCACCAGCATATTTTTGGCTGATACACCTAATGATGTGCCACAGCGTTATGCCGATTTCGTGGGTGGACGCTTTTCTTACCACAGTCACACCTTTTCACTCCAAATCCATGTGGAAAGACTATTCCAGAACTATTCTGGTCCTATTTACATTTTCATAAACACCGATGGAAATGAAAATACAGGATGGAATAATACAGGCCATATTTCAGAAGATGAATTTAGGCTATGGGGCGCAGATTTAATGGTGGTCCTCAATCACAGGTATCCCAACAACTCAGCTCTTTATACTTTAAACAGTGACGGAAGCCGTGTGTTTTTATCTACTATACCCTGCTCCATCGTCAGGACCACAGAAACTCTTTCGAGAATCGTATTGGTTTTGAACGATTTACCAGGAGATACTATTACAATCAAGCTTTTCATGAACGAAGAAGGCAACTGGGGAGACCTTTTCCCGGACAACTATCCTGTAATGCTAATAAACGACAGTCAGTTATCTAACCTTTACCGAGACTAATTCACCGATGGGTGTAAGACCTATGATCCTCTCGATCCTAACCCTTACAAACTCGCCTTCTTTGAAATTACCAGGCACTACCACAGTTATATTATTCTCCGTTTTTCCTTTAGAGTATTTTGAACTCTTTCTGGAGGGCCCATAGATAAGTATCTCGTATTCCTTTCCAATCATCTCCTTTCGCCTTTCGTATATATTCCTGTTTACTTCCGATATTAACTTTCTCAACCTTTTTCCAGCCACATCCTCGTCCACTGATCTATCTCGATATTTGAAATATGCAGGAGAAGGATTTCTTGGCGAGTATATAAACATATACGCATTGTCAAACTTAACCTTTCTCACCACATCAAGGGTTTGCTCAAAATCCTCCTCCGTTTCAGTAGGAAAACCAACCATCAAATCTGTTGTTATCGAAGCTGAAGGAATCTTTTTCCTTATAAAATCAGCCAGCTGCAAATACTCTTCTTTTGTGTAACCTCTATTCATATCTCTCAAAACCTTAGTAGAGCCTGATTGGAGAGGCAGGTGAAACCAAGGTTTGATGTGCTCTGCATTCCTAACAACTTCAATTACTTTCACACTCATATCCCTGGGATGAGAAGTCGTAAAATAAACCCTCGGAATTCCAGTATTCCTATCAATGATTTGCAACAAATCGGCAAAATCAACACCTTTGTAATAATAGGAATTTACATTTTGCCCAAGCAGAGTTACTTCAAGAGCACCCCTCTCCTCGGCGTATCTCAGCTCCTCAATGATTTCCTCGGGAGACCTTGAATATTCCCTCCCTCGGGTATACGGAACAACGCAGTAAGAACAAAAGTTATCACATCCTTCCTGGATCACAACATACTCAAGAACCCTTTTTACGCTTCTTCCGTTAAAACTGAAATTGCAAGCAGTTTTGAGTTCAAGAAAAGCTTTTCCAGAAAAGCCTTTCTTTATCACTTCGGGAATAATTTGAAAATTCCTTGTCCCAACGACCAAATCGGCAACTTTTAAAAGTTCCTCACCTTTCTGCTGGGCAGTGCATCCCATTAACACAACATATCTACCTCTTTTCTTATAATATCTGGCAACGTCAATTCCCTTTTGTTCGGGCTTACCCCTTACTGAGCAGGTGTTTATGATAATAATATCAGCCTTTTCAGGTTTTCCAGCGAAAATAAACCCCTCTTTCCGCATTAAATTATCTAAAATTGCAGAGTCATATTCATTCATCTGACATCCAAATGTAATAATGTGATAACTCCTCATCCTTCTAATTTTAAACGAAATTGTATAGACTTGGAAGTTCCAATGTTAAAAATTACAATTTATTTATGGAGAAAAAACCGGAGTGGATTCGAAGCAAGTTTACTGCAAATGAAAAATTTGGCCGTGTGATAAAGATCTTAAAACAACTTAATTTACACACAGTTTGTGTGGAGGCCAAATGCCCTAACCTTGGAGAGTGCTGGGGACAAGGAACTGCTACATTTTTGATACTGGGCGATATCTGCACAAGGCATTGCAAATTCTGTGCTACCAAAACAGGAAACCCTCATGGGCTGGTCGATGAAGAAGAGCCAGAAAGAGTCCTTAAAGCTGTCGAAGAAATGAATCTCGATTATGTTGTCATTACATCCGTAACGAGAGACGATTTGGAGGACCACGGAGCAGAAATTTATGCCAGAACAGTACATTTAATAAAAACAAAACATCCTGACATATTGGTAGAAGTGCTCGTTCCCGATTTAAGGGAAAACCCAGAGCATATAAAAAAGGTGATCGAATCAGGGGTAGATGTTTTCGCTCATAATGTTGAGGTCGTCGAACGATTAACACCTGAAATAAGGGATCGCAGGGCTTCTTTCAAAACTTCTCTCAAAACTTTGGAGTTAGCCAAAAAACTCAAACCTCAAATTTACACTAAATCTGGCTTTATGGTAGGGCTCGGTGAGACAAAAGAGGAAATTATAGAAACAATGAAATCTTTAAGAGACATTGAAGTTAACTTTCTTACTATAGGCCAGTATTTAAGACCGTCAATGAAGCATGTGCCAGTGATAAAATACTATACGCACGAAGAATTCAAGGAATTAGAGAGGATAGGTCTATCGATGGGATTTGATTACGTGGCATCAGGCCCCCTTGTGAGAAGCTCATATCGGGCGGGAGAATTTTATTTAAAAAGTTTAAACTCTAAAAACTAATTTGATGGTGTTGCTATTGAAGTTTAAAATTATCGTAAAGGAGGAGTAATGAAAAGGTTTTTAGCTATTCTTATGCTAATTTTCGCAATTAACTTAGTTTACGCCTATCCAGCCGATGTCATCCCAATCCCCAACCGCGAATACGTTCCAGCCCTCCATAAGGCTTTGCAAAGTGCAGAAAAATACATAAAAATCTTTATGTTCAGTGCCAGATATTACCCTCAATATAAAAATGACGCAAACTCTTTAATTTTAAATGATCTCATTAGCGCTGCCCGGAGAGGGGTATCCGTGGAAATAATTCTCGATGCTTCCAACTGGAACAGAAGCAATACCCTTGACAACAAGCAATTTGCAGATACTTTGAAGAAATTAGGTGTTAAAGTATACTTTGATCCTCCGGATGTGACTTCACACGACAAGTTGATTATAGTGGATGGCAAAATAACCATTGTTGGATCAACTAACTGGAGCTATTATGCTCTGGAAAGGAACAATGAAGCTTCCGTTTTAATTTACTCACCTGAAGTAGCAGAATATTTTGAAAAATACTTTGAGAAGGTCAAAGAACTTTCAACAGAAAAAATGCCGGAATGGTTCCTGGAGTAAGCCATGAAAATCGCTTTACTAATAAGCCTTTTATTTTCAACAAAACCAGTTAAAATTGAAATCATTCATACCTCCAACATAACGGGCAACTTTGGTAAATCGAAGGCTACCTGGATCAATCCCGACTTCCCTCCTACCCTTGGCGGTTTTGAAAGTCTTTTGGAAATTGTGTCACAGGAAAGGCAAAGGTGTGAAAAAGATGGAACTCTACTTCTTCTTATGGATTCAGGGAACTTCACCGGGGGATATATCACTGGAGAGAATCTATTGGCAGATTCAATCTGGAACTACTTAAATTCGCTAAATTACAACTATATTAACATCGGGGTTAGGGAACTAATTCTTTTCCCTGAAGAGAAGCGAGAATTAGATTATTTGCCTAACCAAATGAGCCTTTTTGACTATCTTTCAAATATAAAATCAAAATTCATCTCATCCAACATTATTTTCAGTGATCATAAATATAACGATCTTGTTTTACCTTACGACATCATCAATTACAAGGACATCAAAATTGGGGTCTTTGGGCTGGTTAGCGAAAATACGCCTTTCTTTCTCTATCAGGATATTGAAGTATCAAAGCAAGATGAATCACTAAAAATCCTAAAAGAATACGAATCAGCAAAAAAGACCGTTAAACTTCTCAAAGAAAAAGGGTGTGACATAGTAATAATGCTTTCCAGTATAGGATATTACCGTGAAAGATTCCTTGCCAGAGATGTTTCGGGCATTGACCTTATACTTGGCGGTTTTGACGGTTTTGGGGAAAGGCGCGCCTACGTAGACCCGGTAAATCACACCATCATCCTGAGGAATTATGACTATTTAAGCCAAATAGGAAAAATAATACTCAAGATTGATCCAAAAGTAAAAACTATCGTTGATTTTGAATACACTGCAATAACACCCTTTGAAGAAGAATTTACACCCTTAGCACCCGCAGAGGTAGAGGGAGAGTAGATATCAGAAAAACCCATCGGGGCGAGAGGACTTGAACCTCCGACCTCTTGGTCCCGAACCAAGCGCGCTACCAAGCTGCGCTACGCCCCGATGACGGAAATGTTATTCTTCTCTAAACAAGGTTGAAGCAAGTTCAACGCAATTCTTACCTCTTCTCTTAGCTTCGAGAAGGGCAAAATCTGCTTCTTTCATCAAAGTGTCAAGATCTTTGCCTCTTTTGAGTTGCGTAACACCAATGCTTGCAGTAACGATAAATCTTATATTCCCAAATTGAAGAGGCTCTAAACGAACTTTATTAAGGATCTTTTCCGCATGCAACTTTGCTTCGTACTCATCTATACCATCCAGATAAACCAAGAATTCATCCCCGCCGTATCTCGCTGCTACGTCAACCTTCCTTATATTACTCGCTACTACAAATCCCACGTACTTTAATACTTCGTCTCCCACCCTTACACCGTAGTTCTGATTAATCTCCGAAAAATCATCAAGGTCAATGTATAATAAAGAAGAGGGTTTTTCCAGACCTTTGTTTATTTTTTCCAGTTCCCTTTCAAGTACACTCCTTAAATATACGTAATTGAAAAGACCGGTAAGTTCATCCTTTATAGATTTTTCTCTAATCTTCTCATACAATTTAACATTATTGATTGCCACCGCCGCTTGTTCTGCAAGAAATTTAAGAATTTCAACTTCTTCGGGAGCGAAACTGCGCGGTTTCCTTGAAAAAGTGTACAAAACCCCAATGACCCTGTCAGAATGAATTATGGGAACTCCCATAAAGGAAACCACACCTGATTCTTTTAAAAAGGGATGGTCTCCAAATTCACTCTGCTTAACATCATTCACAACAAGGGGCTTTCTCGTCTTCACTATGGTATAGGTAGCTCCCCTTTCCCGAACGTACTTGTGAATATTCTCCTTGTGGAGTGGATCAGTAGTTGCGCCACGCGTCCATTGCATCGTCTCTTCATCAACGAGTATAATGCTGGAATAACTGGTAGAGAGAAGTTTGTCTGCAAGTTTCACGATTTGCTCCAAGAGGAGATCAAGTGGTTTTAAAGTATTAATATCCTGAGAAATTTTTACAAGGGCTTTTAAAACTCTTTTGAACTGTTCTTTATCCATAAGTCTATAAGATTATAAACGAAAAAGCACACATAATCAAAGGAAGAAAGTAAACCCTTAAGGTGCGGAGCGCGAAGCGCCCCGCACCTTAAGGGTAGCCCACCTACTATCCTTATCTAATCTTCTCCCTTTGCCCTTGGTTCATTCGCATTCTGATCCTCTCCTTAAGCAATTCCCGCAGTTTTTCTCTCTGTTCGGAAGTTAGGACATTCCTCATCTCTTTAAGTTCCATAATTCTATTCATTCTTAATTCAGCTTCAAGATTAGCAATTTCCTTTACAAGTGGTTCAATTTGATTCCTTGTGAAATCCTCAGATTCTATAATTTTATTAAGATCAATAGCTTTTTTCTGAATCTCCGCTCTAAGATCAACAATCTTTTTGGAATAGTTGTAATGTATATCAGCTATTTTCTTTTGCTGTTCAGCGGTTAGTTTTAACTCCGAAACAACCCTTTTGTCTCTGAGAATTCCCCAGGAAAATTCCATCGGATCTCCTATAGGACCACCCATGGAAGCCTGCGTTAAAAACATCATGAGCATCATAGTCTTAAACATTTTTTCACCTCCTTTATACATTAATAGACGTAAGTTTAAGGGAAAAAGTTCAACATTAGATTGTTCCCATTGCCACCCGTAAACTTATTGAGATGACATATAAGAATGTGGAATTATTATTTGAACACCCGAGCAAATCCATATGGAAACTGGCAAGTCCTACAATATTTGCAAACTTTGTTCAAATATTTTATAACTTAGTAGATGCCTTCTGGATTTCTACACTGAAAAACTCCTCTCTTGGAATTGCAGGCATCGGACTGGCACAACCCCTAAATTTTGCAGCTCTGGCCATAGCCGGAGGAATTGGAGTTGGTACAAACTCTCTTATTTCGAGAAGTATTGGTGCCAGAGACTACGAAAAGGCAAATAAAGCAGCAGCAAATGGAATTTTCCTTTCCTTAGTAATTTCTGCGATTACCTCGCTTATTTTACTAATCTTTGCAAAGAAAATATTCACATCTCTCGGGGCAGGTGAAGCCCTTCCCCAGGCTCTCAAATACGGGAGAATCATTTTTATCTCAATGCCCATTTCTTTCCTGGTCATGATTTTTAATTACATATTTCGTGCAGAAGGAGATACAAAACGTTCAATGATAGCAATGGTAACCGGATCCGCTCTAAATATCGTTCTCGATCCGATAGCAATTTTTGCCCTCAAGCTGGGTATAGTGGGTGTTGCTTTTGCCACGGTAATTTCCCAATTCTTCTCTTTAATGCTTTTCACTTACTGGGCAATCTTTCAGAAAAGTACCTTTGTAAGAATTCATATCAGGGATTTTAAACCCGATTCTCCAGCGATGAATGAAATAATAAAGGTTGGGTTTCCGTTTACTCTATCACAATTCCTGATTTCCCTCAGTCAGATGCTATTTAATCATCTAACTTCCACAATAAGAGGACCGCAGGGTATTGCAATATACAGCATCGGTATGAGGCTTAACCAATTTGCCATTCTCCCATCTCTTGGAATATCTGCAGCAACCATCTCCGTTGTTGGTGCATGGTTTGGCGCGAAAAGGATGGATATGGTAAAGAAAAGCATCATAGAAGCGTGGAAACTGGGCATAAAAATTCAGGTAATTGTTGCAATTGTAATCTACACCTTTGCACCCTACCTCGCAGGTATATTTGCTAACGACGTCTCCATGAAGGTTTTGATGCCAGATATTGTGAAATTTCTGAGAATTACCTCTTTAACTTACATTTTTACTCCTGTGGGTATGTACACCTCTTCAGCCTTTAATGGAATGGGGCAGGGAGTAAAATCTGCTATCCTGACTTTCTGCAGGCTCCTGATAATAGCCTACCCCACAGCCCGAGTCTTAGCAATAAACCTGGATATGGGGCTTACCGGAGTGTGGTGGGGGCTCAATATTGCGCCTCTTGGCGCCAGCATTATCGCAGTGATCTGGCTTAAATTGGAAAAAATCCTTTGAATTTATTATTTACATACCTCTTTTACCACCAAAGAGTCTGAAGTGAAGTCTATCTGAATACCTAAAGCCGTATTTAAGACAAAGCTCAACGACTTTATAGGCGTTATTTTCAAGCTGAACGGGGTCGGCTGACAAGGGCATCAAAAAAATCCTTTGTGGAGGAATATAGTATTTCTCCAC
>JASEFR010000002.1:62319-110048 GCA_030019025.1 bacterium | reverse complement strand
AGAACTTTTCCAGGATAGGGCTTTAAGTGCTTCAGGAGTATATAAGGGTGAAAATTTGAGGATTCTGCTAAAAAATAGAGCAATGTGAGCTCCCGTTTGGGCCATTTTTAAAGGAAGAATAATGCTCGGGCATTTTACACCTGCTGTTTTGCACCATAGTTGAGAAAGCTCAGCGACTTTCAGGTATTGCCCTGAGATAATATAAGTTCCATTTCCGTTTGTAAGTGCCCTTGAAACCGCCTCCGCTACATCTCTCGAATCAACAAAGTCAAAACCCCCATCAACTAATGCCGGGACTCGTTGCTGGGCTAAGGAAATGAGAAACCTTCCCATTAAAGAAGGTTTGTAATCGTTAGGCCCAATAAGGGCTGTGGGGCATATTATAACTGCATTTAAACCGCTCTTTCTTGCCTCTTGCACTGCTTTTACGCCTTCGGCTTTAGTTATGTCGTAAATTGAGCCATTTTTATCAACAAGAGGGGAATTTTCATCAACAGTATTGTGGTCATCTTGGAAGGCATGGATGGAACCAATGTATATCAGTTTTTCAACATTGCTTGAAAATGCTGCATCTATTACATTTCTCGTCCCTTGAACGTTTGTTTTCCATATAGCGTCTTTTTCAAAACTCGTTATGCTAATGTGGGCTGCAGAATGTATTATGGCATGGGCGTTTTTAAAGGCATTTAGAAGTTCTTCTTTGCTTAGAATATCGGCTTTTATGACTTCGCAAGGGAGACCTAAAACAGCCCTTTTATCGGTTTTAACAATGGCCCTTACTTTATATCCCTTTTCCAATAAATTCCTTACGATATTTACTCCAAGATGCCCAGAGGCACCAGTTACAACTATTAGCTTACTAATAAGACGCCTCCCTTGAAAGAAATTTTAAGGGAGTGTGTAAATTTAAACAAGTGAAAAGCTTGTTCTGTACTTGTATAGCATAGATGCTTTTTGTTGATTTTTCGATTGGCAATGTTTAAAACAATTTCAATGTTGTTATCAATTTAAGAGGAGGTAAAATATGAAGATTGAATTCACAGATGAAATCCTGACCCATGTTCCAGAGATGGATAACCAGCATAAGAAGCTCGTGGAGCTATTGAACAGAATATCTGAACTTTTAAAACTGGGTGACGTAAATACCGCCATGGAGGTTCTTTCTAAAGAGTTAAAAGAATACGTTGATACCCCACTTTGAAGCTGAGGAGAAATTTATGGAAAGTATAGGATTTCCTAAGTTAGAGTCACACAGAAAAATTCACGAAGCCTTTAAAAGGCAGGTTTATGATTATGTGCGGTCACTTAAAGAAGGTGATATAGATGCTTTCAGAGAAGCCCTTTCAGTTACTTGGTCTTGGCTTTTCAATCACATTGGTACTGTAGACAAAGATTACGGAATCTATGCCAAGAAAAAAGGTTTGATATAAAGGATATGATCTTAAACTAAAATTGTTCGGTCACTTCTTTAATATTTATGGGCTGGGGCTTAATCCCCCAGCCCAATTTTTGTTAATGGAGTATTATCTAACCCTAACTCGTAGAAGTACCCCGTGGTGAACATAAGGGTAATTGTCGGGTCTGAAGGAAGGAGCTGAAATTATACTTAATGCAAAACTGCCCCTTACAACATTTGAAGGAACCTGCACAGTAGTATAGAAATGGGAAGGATTTTGTGGATCTCTTGTCATCCTCATCCTCCTCGGGGTTCCCCATGCAGCACCTCTGTAGAAGAAAGCGAAATTTGTAGAGTCATTTGCGTAAAGGTCAAAAGTTAAATCTGTTCCACTCTTGATCGTGGGAATTTCTTCCAGTTCCATTAGATCCAGGTAGTTTGTAAATACCCTTGTAACTGTATTGTCCAGAGTATCCACATAGGTGATTTTGATAGAGTCAATATGGTTTTGCGTTACTTGAACAAAGGAATCACCGATGAGGATTGAGTCGGGAACGTCTTTTGATGTTACTTCTCCGAAAGAAACTTGTTTTAACACCCATCCACGGTGAGGGTCATTTATATCACCTTCCCTCACGAACAAGGCTTTTCTTGTGGCAAGATCGTGAAAGTTTTTGTTATGGGAGAAAACGGAATCACCGGTTTGATCATAATAAACGATGTTGAATAGGCCATATATGTGGTGATTTATGTTTACCCATGCAGTGTCATTTTCGATAAGGATCTCTTTGTTGGAGCTAACGGAGATAATTCTTCTCCACCAACCAATTACACGATGGAGTGCTTTTGCTTGGCTGATGTCGAAAGTATCTGATATAAGTCCACTATCCGCGTATTCATTTTCGAAATCCAATTCAGTCCTGTAGGTGGAATTGATAAGCTCTTCAATGGCTTCTTCGTCTTTTAACTCTTCCGTTTTTGTGCACGAAGAAGCAAACATTGCTATGACTGTAACTATTGGTATTAAGTACCTCAAGCTTTTCATGGCTCACCTCCTAAGATATTGGACGAAAAAAGGTTACTATTTTGTTCTAATCAATTTTTAAAGGCTGATTCCAGTTCGCTCCTAACACTTCTCAAGTATTCAAGAAGATTTTGGAAGTCCTCGGGGATGTCAACCTCGAACTCAACGTTCATCCCTTTGCCGGGGTGGTAGAAGGATAGCTTTTTAGCATGGAGAGCCTGTCTGTCCATGATTTCGAGGACTTTTGCTACATACTGGTTTAATTCCGAAGGCACTACGCGAAAGATTTTTCTTACATCTCGTCCGGAATATACCTCATCTCCCACAACGGGATGCCCAATATATTCCATATGAACCCTGATCTGATGAGTTCTTCCTGTCTCTAAGGAAATTTCAAGAAGGGTGGCTAAGTTTCCAAAATTTTCTAAAACTTTATAATGCGTTATTGCGCTTCTTGATTTGAAAAAGGTTACTGCCATTCTTGTCCTGTCAACGGTATGTCTCCCAATAGGTGCATCTATGGTCCCTTCTGGGCCTACAATCCTACCCCAGACGATAGCCCAATAAATTCTTTTTGCAGTTTTTTCTTCCATTTGCCTTGCCAGGCTTCTTAGGGCTTTTTCACTCTTAGCCACCACTAAAAGCCCTGTGGTATCTTTGTCAAGTCTATGGACAATTCCTGGGCGGGTTTTATCATCGATTTTAGGAAGTTCTTTATATTTTGCAACGAGCGCATTAACAAGGGTACCCGTGACATTCCCCCTCGCGGGATGAACTACCATTCCCTTTGGCTTATTAATAACTATTATGTCTTCGTCTTCGTAAATAACAGGAATTGGTAGGTCTTCAGCAATCACTGGCAACTTTTCCTGTACGGTAAATTTTGCAAAAATGTGGTCATTTGCCTTTACCTTGTAGCTGGGTTTTTGAGGTTTGTCGTTAACAAGAACTTTACCTTCTTTTATCAATTTTAATACCTGTGAGCGCGATAGCCCGATACCACTGACAACAAGATATACATCAAGACGAGTACCGTCCATCTTCTCGGAGACCACCCTTTCGAAAATTTTTTCCATTGTGAGAATTTTAAAACACCGAATGCGTTTATTCTATGAAAAAACTAATATTCCCCCCTTTCTGCTATGGCTTCAGTTTGTCCTTTAACCAATTTTGCGAGTGAGTCGTTAGGTTATTTTGATTTTTGCGCCCAATGTGCGAAGCTTTTCGCTGAAATTCTCGTATCCTCTCTCTAAGTGTTCTAACCCGAAAACCGTTGTTTCTCCCTCAGCTATCAGACCCGCGAGGGCGAGTGCGGCAGCCCCTCGGAGGTCATTTCCTGTAACTTCAGCTCCAGTTAGTTTACTTACACCTTCTATAAAGGCCATTGGTTCGACTACTTTTATACGGGCTCCGAGTCTTTGTAATTCAAAGGCGTGGGCGAATCGATTGGGGTAGATATTTTCCTTTATCATGCTGGTTCCTTTTGCCATTGTAAGCATACTCATGAACTGGGGTTGCATATCAGTAGGAAATCCCGGAAAAGGTTGAGTTTCAATTTGAAGACTTTTGATATCTTTGTTTGGCCTTTTTACTTCTATAAAGTTTTTCCCTTTGTGTATTTTTGCACCTGCTTCTCTTAGTTTCAAGATAACAGACTCAAGGTGTTCAGGTATACAACCCGAGACCCTTACATTTCCACCTGTCATGAAACCGGCCACAAGATAGGTACCCGCTTCGATGCGGTCAGGGATGATTTCAAACTCTGAAACCGGTTTCAATTTTTTAACACCTTTGATTTTTATAACATCAGTACCTGCTCCTTCTATTTTGACGCCAGACTTTGAAAGGAATTCCGCGGTTGCCACTACTTCAGGTTCTTGGGCGCAGTTGAGAATTGTTGTCTCACCCTCTATCATTGATGCAGTTGTCATTAAATGGATCGTAGTTCCTACAGATTTAAAGTTCAATGGAATTTCGCAAGGGTTTGGTTTCTTCATCATAGCTTTAATGTACCCACGTTCAATGGTGAGATCTGCACCGAGGAGTGATAACCCCTTGATATGGAAGTCCACAGGCCTTGGACCAAAAGCACATCCCCCCGGAAAAGAGACTTCCGCTCTTCCGAATTTTGCAAGAAGGGGGCCGAGAACGTAAATAGAAGCCCTCATTTTACTGACAATTTCGTATGGGGCAGTGTAATTACTAATAGTAGATGGATCAATAATAAGCTCATTATGTCCTTTCCATTCAACACTGGCTCCCAGGAGTTTTAGAAGTTCTATCATTGTAAAGACGTCCTGAACCCGTGGAACATTTTTCAATAGAACAGGCTCATCATGAAGTATGATGGCCGACATTACAGGAAGAACAGCATTTTTCGCTCCCTGAACTTTTACTTCACCTTCAAGACTAACAGGTCCATACACTTTAATGTACTTCATCACAGGATAAAGTTTAAGGCTTTAAACGTGAAATTCGACGATGTCTTTATCTTCGAGCCTATAGTCCCTTTCTACCCGCTGACCTTCAAATTTTGTTGACCCCCAAACTTTTGCGTATTTAAGCTTTTTTTCAAAGTCTTTATGAATTTCCCTTGCTGCATCGAGTACGGTACTCCCCCTTTTGAGAATCAGTGGATCTTCAAGAACTGGCTGTTTTCCAGGCTCTTTTGTGTAAACTCTTATAATGTCCAGTTCTTTAAAGATCTCTTTCTTTACTTCTTCTGTACCCGTCCCATAAAGTGCAGAGAGGGGAAAGGTAATAATTCCATACGTATCTTTGAAATGACTTTCCAAATCTTCCAGGTATTTTGTATCCTTGGTGAGGTCAAGTTTGTTCAAAATTACTATTGCTCTTTTTGTGACAGGTCCAAAGAGTTCATACTCTCCTGTACCTGTTCCCTTTAGGGTGATGTTTTTCTCCGAAAGTTTTTCTTGAATAAAAGTAAAATCGAGGATAGGGTTACTTTCAAGGCCAAGGACAATGGTCAAAAGGTCTGCGTTTCTTATCAGCTCAAAAATCCTGTAATCATTTTCCTCTTTCAGGGGAGGGGTATCAATCAGCTGTATTTTAATATCTTCAAAATCCATCATGGCAGCTTGAGGTTGCTGAGTTGTGAATGGATAGTTTGCAGTTACAAAGTTTGTATTACAAAGGGCGTTGACAAGGGTCGTCTTTCCTGAATTGGGCAGACCCAAAAGAATTACCTGACCTGCCCCTTCCTTTTTAATATACCAGTGAGGGCCTGTCCTTTTCCCTTTCTTCTGGTTTTCAAGCTCTTCTTGAAGTTTTGAAATCTTTGCTCTGATCTCTGCCTGCAGTTTGTCAGTGCCTTTATGCTTTGGCATTATTGATAGCATTTTCCTGAGTGCCTGAATTTTTTCTTCAATAGTTTTAGCGTTCCTGTATTCTTTTTCTGCTTCGAAGTATTGAGGGGGTAAATTTGCCGGCATGTAAAAATTATAATAGGGAAATAGGTATTTTTCAAGTTTTCAGTATTCCTTAAAATATCTACTTGAAAAGCTCAGGTTTCGTTGATTTTGAGGCTATGAAGGGAAGTAGGGGAGAAAGAATTCTAAATAAGTGGTCGTTTCTCAACGTTTGCTTCGGCCAGCCTTAGTCAGTCTCCCTTGAATTTTGTTACTGGTTTAGCTTGTTTTTGTTTTCCCTGATTTTACTTTTTTTCTCCTTTAAAATATTTACAGGAAAAAGGAGGTAAGATGTTTAGAACTTTTGAGGATATAATTACACTTGCTAAAAGTAAGGGAAGAAAAAGGATTGCTGTTGTGGAGGGTGTGTCGGAGGAGATCGTTGAAGGTCTTAAACTTGCAAAAGAACTGGCCTTTCCCGTTCTTATTGGTGACTCTGAGAAAATAAAGAAGTTTGCAGAATCCCATGGAATAGAGGAATATGAAGTAGTGCATTCTCATAGTCCCGTGGAGTCCGCCTTTAAGGCCTGTGAACTTGTAAAAGATGGGAGAGCAGATTTTCTTATGAAGGGTAAGATTGATACCCCGACATTTTTGAGGAGCCTTTTAGATAAAGAAAGGGGGATCAGAACCGATAAGATTTTTTCCCATATAACCCTCATGGAGGTTCCTAACTACCACAAGCTGGTATTTTTGACCGATGCTGGGATGAATATAAGGCCCGATTTAAAAATGAAGATCAGTATCCTACAAAATGCTGTTGAGATCATGAAAACTCTTGGATATGAGGAAATTAAGGTAGCCTTTCTTGCTTCCCTTGAAACTCTTCACGAGGATATGCCCGAAACCATTGAATTTGCAGCCATTTCAAAACTTCAAGATAGGAGTTTCTTTAAAGGGATTAAGGTGTATCTCGATGGACCAATGGGATTTGATATAGCAATTTCAAAAAGAGCAGCAGAGCTCAAAGGCGTTACTTCTCTCGTTAGTGGTGATGCAGATCTGTGGATGGTTCCCGATGTGGCATCAGGTAATATTCTTGCAAAGGCTTTGATATATATTGCTAAGGCAAAAGCCGGTGGACTAATTTACGGTGCAAAAGTTCCCGTTGTCTTGCTTTCCCGTGCTGATGAACCTGAATTAAAGTATTATTCAATTGCCTTTGCAGTAGCAGCCTGTGGATAGGTATTACATAAAAATTTGCAAATCTACAAATGATACCGCTAAATTTTTTCTTGAGAGTGGCGTAGAAATCCCTTTTGTGGTTATTTCTGAAGAACAGACAAAAGGCAGGGGTCAGCAGGGAAGGAAGTGGATTTCCCAAAAGGGAGGCCTTTATTCTTCCTTTGTGTTAAATAAAATTGATTCAAAAAAAGCTTTAACCCTTGGGGCTCTTGCCTCTTACAGAACACTTTTAGTTTTTTTACCAGTAAAAATCAGGTTTCCCAACGATATCTTCGCAGATAAAAAGAAAATTGGGGGTGTTCTTGTAGAACAAATCAGTGAAGCAACGATAATAGGTATTGGTATTAACGTAAATCAGGAAGAGTTTCCTGAGGAAATAAAAGGAATTGCAACCAGTTTGTTCCTCGAAACGGGCGTTAAAAGGCCTGTCCCTGAAATTGCAGACAGTCTGATTAATGAGATTGAGGATCTTGAGGGACAGGATTATGAAAAAATATTTCAGGAGTACTACAAGGTTGTGTCTCTTCATGGAAAATGCTTTTTGCATTTAAGAGGCGGTCGAGAGGTGGCGTGTGAGATAAGGGACATAGATGAGGAACTAAATTTAGATACCACTGTGGGGTGTTTTAAATTTAATGATATTGTGTGGATAGAATGGATTTATTAATTTGTGTTGATGTTGGTAATGTTAATATTCATACAGGGCTTTTTATTGGCGGGAAACTAATTAAAGCTTTTGATGGTCTGCCGGGACTGGAGGACCTGCGCCATGCCAGGGCGGTTGTTTATAGTTCGGTTTCGCAGAGGAATTTTAGGAAATTAAGCGAAAGACTGGTGGAGGCTCAATATAAGGGTGAAATTTTACGTTTATCTTCAAAAACTCAGAAATTCTTAAGGATTCACTATGAGGATCCCTTACAATTAGGTGATGACAGGCTGGCGCTGGCTTATTATATCTGGAAACGGCACGGAAAGGGTCTTGGAATAGATGCAGGTACTTTTATCAATATTGAATGGGTAAATAACGAGATTCACCATCCAATAGCAATATTTCCGGGTTTAAAAATCCTCGTGGATAGCTTTAAAAGGGGAACGAGGTTAAAAAATTATTCCTCTTTGATTGTAAACGAACTTGCTAAAAGTAGGCGGTTTTTGGATAAGAAGATTATTGAGGATTATTCCCATTTTTTTCCAGTATCTTCGGTAGATTGTATTATAAAAGGTCTTGTTGATGCAATTAAAGGTCTTGTTGAAGGTGCAGTTAAATTAACGGGTGAAGATAGGGTCATTGTAACTGGTGGAGACGGTGAAATTTTGAGGAATATAATAAATATGGGTGAATATGAAAAACATGCGGTTTTATGGGGGCTTTACTACTTTTTCGAGCTTTTTGAGAGTTCTTCAAATCTTTGAAATCTTCTTATAATCTCATTTTTCAGCTCTTCAATCCCGATTTTCATTTTGACTGAGATAAATAGGGCGTCAGGATAATTGGAACGCAGTCTTTCTATAACATTTTTCTCTATTACAAGGTCGGTTTTGTTAAAAACTTTTATAATCGGTTTGTCACCACATCCAATATCGCTTAAGACAGACTCTACCGTTTGAATTTTTTTATCTATGGGCTCATTGGTGATATCAATTACATGGATCAGGACATCTGCTTCCCTTGCAACTCCAAGCGTAGCCTTAAAGGAGGCAATAAGGTGGTGCGGAATGTCTTCAATGAATCCTACGGTGTCTGAAACTACAACGGGTTTGGAGAGAACTTCTTGATGCATAATTCTTGTCGTGGCATCAAGGGTGGAAAAGGGTTTATCTTCAACGAGAAGGTTGGATTTTGTAAGGAGGTTCATTATAGAAGATTTTCCTGAATTGGTGTATCCTACAAGGGTTACTTTGTAAATCTCCCGTCTTCTGCGGTAGTGAAGCTCTCTTGTTTTTTCAATCTCTTCCAGCTCTCTTTTCAGATGATTTATCCTATCTTTAATTTTTCTCCTGTCTACTTCCAGTTTCTTCTCACCAGGGCCTCTTGTTCCTATGCCACCACCGAGTCTTGAAAGGTCTATACCCTTACCTGCAAGTCTCGGTAATCGGTAAAGAAGTTGAGCCAGCTCAACCTGGATCTTTGCTTCTACCGTTTCTGCGTGTTGGGCGAAGATATCCAGAATCAATTCCGTTCTATCTATAATTTTGCACTTTATTATTTGCTCCAGATTTCTTACCTGTGAGGGTGATAGATCCTGGTCAAAGATTACAACGTCAATGCCAAATTGCTCGCAAATGTTTTGAATTTCAAAGGCTTTCCCCTTTCCTATAAGATACGCAGGGTCATAGGAGGGTCTAATTTGGAGGACTTTTTCAAAAACGGTTGCACCAGCTGCTTCTGCGAGCTTTTGAAGCTCTTCAAGACGATCCAGTTCATGCCAGCGTTCTTGAGAAGAAGTGCAGACTCCTACAAGAAGGGCTTTTTCAGGCTTTTTTTCAGAGGTTGAATACATCCTTTATAAGTTCGCTAACGTGTGAAATGTACCTTATTTCAAGCTTCTCGGTTATATCCTTTTTCATTTCTTCAACGTCTCTTTTGTTTTCAAGGGGAAGATAAACGGTGGTGATACCATATCTTTTAGCTGCCAGAAGTTTTTCTTCCAGACCCCCTACGGCAAGCACCTGACCTGTGATAGTTATTTCTCCCGTCATCGCGATATTACTCGGGACCTTTTTACCGGTCAGGGTGGAAACCATTGCGGTTAATATTGTAACACCAGCAGAAGGCCCGTCCTTAGGAATAGCACCTTCTGGAACATGTAAGTGAAGGTCCAACTTGTTGTAAAAATCCCTCTCCAGTCCAAATTCTTGGTAATTTGCCCTTATGTATGTAAGAGCAGCTTTTGCAGATTCTTTCATCACATCTCCCAGTTGTCCTGTTAATTCGAGTCTCCCGTTTCCTTCCATCTTGGCAACTTCAATCCTTAAAATGTCTCCACCATACTCTGTCCAGGCAAGGCCGTAAGCAACACCTTCCGGAAGAGTTTCATTCAGTTCTCTAAATCTGTAGCGAGGTGGACCTAAAAATTTTTCCAAATTCTTGGCAGTAACCGTTGTCTTTTTTCCTCTATCGGCGTAATTCTTTGCCGCTTTTCTCGTTATTTTAGCAATTTGCCTTTCCAGTTCCCTCAAACCAGCCTCTCTTGAGTATTCATTTATTATTTTGTATATTGCTGGACGCGTTATTTTTAAGGCATCTTCAGGAAGGCCAGCAGACTTTATTTGCTTGGGAATCAAAAACTTCTTTGCAATGTGATATTTTTCATTTTCCAGATATCCCCGTATGGGGATGACCTCCATCCTGTCCAAGAGTGGTTTGGGAATGGTATAGGTTGTGTTGGCGGTGGTAATAAAGAGAACGTGAGAGAGGTCAAATTCAACCTCTAAGTAGTGATCCTGAAATGATTTATTTACCTCGGGGTCGAGAACTTCCATGAGAGCTGCTTGGGGATCCCCACGCCAATCCTGACCCACTTTATCGATTTCATCTAAAAGGAATACGGGATTTGAACTTCCGGCTCTTCTTATTTGCTGAATTATTTTACCAGGCATTGCACCAACGTAAGTTCTTCTGTGTCCTTTAATTTCTGCTTCGTCCCTCAAACCTCCAAGGGAAATTCTCACAAATTTCCTATTTAGGGCCCTTGCAATGGATTTTGCGAGAGAAGTCTTTCCAACACCAGGAGGTCCAACGAAACAAATTACCTGACCCCTGATTTCGCCCTTTAACTTAAGCACTGCTAAATATTCCAGAATTCTTTCTTTCTGCTCTTCAAGACCATAGTGGTCCTCGTCAAGAATTTTTCTTGCGTTGGAAATATCCAGATTGTCCTCAGTGTAAATACCCCATGGGAGGTTGATAAGCCAGTCAAGGTAATTTCTGATTACTGCTGCATCAGGTGAGTTTGTAGGCATTCTCCTCAATTTCGCTACTTCACCCAGGGCTTTTTTCTTAACCTCTTCTGGCATTAGGGATTGCTGGATCGTCTTTTCGAGGTTTTCATATTCATCTTCTTCTGTGACGCCGAGTTCTTTTTGGATTTCTTTCATTTCCTGCTGGAGAAAGAATTGCTTCTGATATTTTTTGATTTCCTCGGAAACCCTTGTTTCTATATTAATTTTCAGGTTAATGAATTCGATTTCGCGTATTAGGATTTCTACCAGTTTCTTCAGTAGCTCTTCCAGGTTATTTATTTTAAATAATTCGATCTGCTCGCTGAACTTTAGTCTAAGTGCGGTCAGCACTCTGTATGCAATACTCCAGGGGTCTTGTGATTCGTCGAAGACGTTGAAAGCGGTTTCGGGTACGGTTTTAACGTATTCAATGTATTTTGCAAAATACTCCCTCAAAAGCCTTAAATATTTTTCTATATCTGGAGATTCAGGAACAACGGGTTCTATCTCCTCATAGTAGACATAAAATGTGTCATCTTGATAAACTAAATCGGTGATTTTAACTTTTTTCAGACCTTCAACAACAGCCCTAATTGTCCCATCAGGTGGTGCCAGATGCTGGAGAAATAGGCCAATAGTTCCATATTCGAGTATGTCGGAAATGCTTGAGGGGATTTCCTGTTCAGGGTTTAATTGGGCGACGAAAATAGCCTGCTTGTTCAAAGTAAGTGCTTCTCTTGCTGCTTTGAGGGAGAAGGGCCTTCCGATGATTACTGGAGAAACAACGGAAGGGTAAATTATCAGTTCTCTTGTTATTACTGCGGGAAGTCTATTTTCCATGACTATCAAAAACTCTCTTTTCTCTTTTTGAATTCTGAAAAGATAATTACTGGTTCTTTACCAGAGGTTATGACTTCCTTATCCACTATTACCTCTTCAATGGGTCTTTTTTGCTTAAGAGTAGGTAATTTAAACATGGTTTCAAGAAGCGCCTTTTCGATAATATTTCTTAATCCCCTTGCTCCGGTTTTTGTTTGTAACGCTATATCAGCAATGGATTCGAGGGCATCTTCTGTGAATGTCAATTTCACATTTTCCATTTCAAAAAACCTCTGATACTGCTTTATTACCGCATCTCGTGGTTCCGTTAGAATCCTCATCAGATCTTCCTTTCCAAGGGAGTGAAGTGGAACGATAACAGGTATTCTTCCAACAAATTCTGGTAGGAAGCCGTATTTTATAACATCTTCGGGCTCTACCTTTGATATTATTTCGTTGTAAGTTAATTTGTTTACGTCTCTTTGATTTGATTTAAAGCCCATCTCTGTAGACCCGAGTCTTGACCTTATTATATCTTCAATTCCAACAAAAGCGCCGCCGAGGATAAAAAGAATATTTGAAGTGTCAATCTGGTAAGCAGGCTGTTCAGACATTTTTTTGCTTGATTTCATAGGAACGTTTACTACATGCCCTTCAAGGAGTTTAAGGAGTTCTTCCTGAACGCCTTCACCCGAAACATCTCTGCCAGTTGTATGTTTGTACGCTATTTTATCGATTTCGTCCAGATAAACAATTCCGTATGAGGCCTTTTCAATATCCCCGCCAGCGTTTTGAATAAGCCTGAGAAGGATCATCTCTACATCTTCACCCACATACCCTGATTCAGTTAAAGAAGTTACATCAAAGATCGCAAAGGGAACGTCCAGGAGTTTTGCGAGAGTCTTGGCAAGAAGCGTTTTACCAGAACCGGTTGGTCCGATAAGTAATACGTTTGTCTTTTGCAATTCAATGTCTTTTTTAGGATTTAAAATCCTTTTATAGTGATTGTAAACTGCAACGGAAAGAACCTTTTTGGCAAGGTCCTGCCCTATAACGTAGTCATCAAGGTAGGCCTTGATTTCTTCAGGTGTTGGGAGTGTGAAAGTTTTAAATTCTCTCTTCGTCTTTTCTTCATCACGAATGATGTCGTAAGCAATTTTCACGCAATCTTCGCAGATATATGCATCAATACCTGCAATTAATCTCAAGTTTTCCGATTTTGGCCTTCCACAAAAGGAGCAGTGAATGTGTCTATCTTTCGTTAGTTTTTTTCTGGGCATTTTACTTCTTTTCCTCCTTACGGCTAAAGATTACCTCGTCTATAATGCCGTATTCCTTTGCTTCAAGAGCTGACATGAAGAATTCTCTATCGGTATCCCTCTCAATTTTTTCAATGGGTTGCCCCGTGTGCTTCGAAAGAATATTGTTTAATATATCTCTCATTTTCATGATCTCTTCCGCGTGAATTTTTATGTCAATAGCCTGACCTTCAACACCGCCCCATGGTTGATGGATCATTATTCTGGAGTGTGGAAGGGCATACCTCTTGCCCTTTTTACCTGCAGCAAGGAGTACAGCTCCCATAGATGCGGCCATTCCGACACAAATTGTGGCTACGTCAGGTTTTATGTATTGCATTGTGTCGTAAATTGCGAGACCTGCAGTTACTTCGCCCCCCGGCGAGTTTATATAAAGGTTGATATCCCTTTCAGGGTTTTCTGCTTCAAGGAAGAGCATTTGAGCAACTACGAGGTTGGCTACATGTCCGTTTATCGGCGAACCGAGAAAAATTATTCTGTCTTTTAAAAGCCTTGAATAAATGTCATAAACCCTTTCGCCCCTTCCAGTTACCTCAATAACGTAAGGAACGTATTGATTAATAACCTTCTTGATGTCTATACTCATTCTATAATTACCTCCACTTTAACGGCATTTTTCAAATTTTCCATGGCCTTGTTTCTTAGTATCTCGTCTACTATATCCTCCATCAAACCCCGTTTCTCCAGTTCTTTCCTATAGGTTTGAGGGTCCATACGATAGATTTTTGCCTTTTCTTCAACGGCTTTAGTTATTTCTTCCTCCGTGGCCTCCAGGCCTTCCTGTTCAATGTAGTTCTTTAAAATTATCTCTTTTTTGACGAGGTCTTCTGCAATTCGTCTAAAAGAATTCCTGACTTCCTCGTTTTTGTGGTCATATCTAAAGCTCTGAGCAATTCGTGTAATTTTCTCTTCAACTAACGAACGGGGTAGTTCGAACTGAACCCTATTATATATTTCATCTATGATTTGCCATTCCAGTTCATCTTCTGATGCTTTTTCGTTTTGTTTGATCAGGTATTCTCGTATTTCTTCCTTCATCTTTTCAAGGTTTTCGTAGCCAAGACTTTTAGCGAATTCGTCGTTCAATTCTGGGAGCTGAAGCTCTGCTACTTCTTTAATTACATAAACGAGCTTTATCGGTTTGTTTTTATCCTCGTCAACGAAATCAATTTCCACGGTATCACCATTTTTCTTGTTTAAGAATTTATCAAGCACATCCGAATTTATAGTTTCATGAGAAATCTGAAGAGTTAGATTGGGTCTGGTTTTGGTGATTTTTCCGTTTTCTATCTCTTTGTAGTCTACGATAAGGTAATCGCCTTCCTTGCTCTCTCTATTGACTGGAACCAGCTTGCCAAGTTTTTTCTGATATTTCTCAATTTCGTCCTCCACGTCAATTTCTGAGACTCGTTTAATTTTTTTCTGTACTTTTATAGAGCCGAGATTTGGGAAGAGGAAGGTTGGGATTGCCTCATATTCTACCGTCACCGTTATACCATTTTCATCATCCTTACGGTCTTTGATGTAGATTTCAGAAACCACTTCTTCTTTCCTTGTCTTAATTTCGTCGTAAATTTTGGTTTTGATGGCTTCATCCTGAGCGTCTTGTAGAATTTCCTTTTCGTACACTGTTTTTACAAGTTCCAGAGGGGCTTTTCCGGGTCGGAATCCCTGAATTTTGGCCTTCCTTTGATAGATCTGAGAAATCTTGTCAATATTGGCTTTGACCTCTTCTTCGGTAACTATAATGGTCAATTCTCTTAAAGCTTTTGGATTGACGTTTCCAATTAATTTTGCCATCCATACCTCCAAAATGTGTTCTTTGTTCGTTTTTATTATAATTTGAAAGCCTCGGAAAGTAAAGGAATATAATGGTGCTTTAATGGAGCATTAGGGTTGCTAAGGCTAAGTACACGCCTGTTCCGAGAATGTCTGCTAAGGTCGTAATTAGAGGAGTGCTCGCAGATGCAGGATCCTGCTTAAGTTTGAGGAATATGAAAGGTAGAATAAGTCCTATTAGGGATCCGAGAACTACGTTAACAAACATTGCAGTAATTACGACCTTCGCTATTTCTGTCCCGCCTCTTATGAAACCCATGAGAGAGATTCCAAGTGCCATGGTAAGGCCAAGAAGGCTTGCTACGAGAAATTCCCTCCCGAAGAGTAATAGCCAGTCCTTTGGTCTCACTGTGCCAAGGGCAAGGGCCCTTATAAGCAGTGTGGCTGCCTGAGAACCTGCGTTTCCCGCTGTATCAATGAGTACGGGGAGGAAAGAGACTAAAATCGCATATTTTGCTATGAGTTCTTGAAAACCTGCAATTATTCCACCAGTTGCTAAGTCCATTATTAAGAGAAATACCAGCCATTTAATTCTGCTTCGGTATATCTCTGAAATAGGTACGTCTTTAAGGTGGGTGAGAAATTCCGCACCAACTACTTCTGGGCTAACACCTGATATTTTTGCAAGGTCTTCTGTCTGCTCTTCGTCAAGAACGTCGATCATATCGTCAATTGTAACGATTCCGAGGAGAATGTCATCTTTATCAACCACGGGTAGAACGTTAAGGTTATACTTTTTCATTATTTTTACCGCTTCTTCTTGGTCAGTATAAGCATCCACATAGACAACTTGCCCGTCCATTAATTCTTCAATCTTTTCCGTTGGTTCGGCCAGTATTATGTCTCTTAATTTTATATCGTCTATAAGGTGCCCAATTTGATCTACTACGTAAATAACATCGATTGTCTCTGCTTCTTTCCCATATTTTCTGACGTGTTCTATTGCCTCTTGACAGGTCCAGTGAGACCACACGGCAACATAGTAAGGTGTCATCAATCTTCCAACGGTATTTTCCGGATATCCCAAAAGTTTTAAGGTAACTTTTCTTTCTTCCGGAGAAAGGAATTGAAGAAGTTTCTGAACTATTTGCCCAGGTAATTCTTCAAAGAGTCCAGCCCTATCATCTGGTTCAAGTTCTTCAATGATTGCCCTGACTTCTTCGTCGGCAAGTTTGTGAATCAATTGTTCCTGAACTTCAAAATCCAGTTCACTAAAAACTTCTACCTGTAAGTCTTTTGGGAGCAGTCTAAAAATAATTATTTTGTATTCATCTTTGAGGGATTGGATTAGATATGCAAGATCTTGGGGAGGCCACTCAGAAAGTGCGATTTTTAACTCGTGCCAATTTTTCTGTTCGATAAAATCTTCTACATCTGGAAGTATAAATTCTATAAACTCGTTCCTTTCGAGCATCCTCCATCGTCCCTTAGTGCATTCAAAATTATACTTCATTAGGTCCAAAACTTCAAATCCTACCAATTTTATAGGGCTTGAACGCATTTTCACAAAGTTGTATAATTAAAATAGTTCTATGAAGATACGAGAGATTATCGAAAAGATAGATGGTAAAATTATTTCGGGCCAAGATAAGTTGGATGTTGAAATAGAAAGGGGTTTTGCTGCTGACCTTCTTTCCGACGTTCTCGCTTTAACGGAAGAGAAAGCCTGTCTCATTACTGGAATAACAGGTCCACAAGTTATAAGGGTTGCAGAGATTTTAGACATCCCTTTAGTTATAATCGCGAGGGGTAAAAAACCCTCAAAAGCCCTTGTAGAAGCAGCGAGGGAAATAGGCATTCCGGTAGTTTTAACTAAAAAAATTGTATTTGAGGTTTGCGGTATCCTCTATACACATGGAGTAAAACCCTGTAAAATTAAAATACTGGAAAGTGATGACAATTCGGATGCATGATTAAATACAGCTTAAATGCAAAGGAGTCAATGGAAGGAGAAAAGGTGAGATTAGTTTATAGGGTGAAACCGATGGACCTTGCGAACGCAGGTTTTGTATCTTCACAAATAAAGAGTGAGCTTAAAAAATGTGGGGTCGAGGAAGATGCGGTGAAAAGGGTTGGGGTAGTTTGCTTTGAAGCGGAAATGAACATGATCCTTTATTCTGTCGGAGGAAAAATCATTGTCGAAGCTCACGAAGACGCTATTGAGATATTTGCCGAGGATAATGGACCTGGGATAGAGGATCTTGAGAAGGCCATGCAGCCAGGCTATTCCACAGCACCTCTCTGGGCGCAGGATTACGGCTTCGGTGCAGGGATGGGGTTTCCCAACATGAAGCAGAACTCCGATGTCTTCGAGGTGGAGTCCACGCCCGGTGTGGGGACAAAGATTCATGCCACAGTATACAGGAGAAAGAAAAATGAAGCTGAGTGAGGTCGTTAAGGCACTGAACTTGAAGGTATTTAATTCTGAAGTTAATGGCTGGGAGATGAGAGAAGTATCCTGGGGATATGCCTCCGATCTTCTCTCGGATGTGATTGCCGGGCTTTCCAAAGACGAACTATGGGTTACCATACAAAGACACCTCAACGTGATAGCTGTTGCAAAACTAAAGGATGCAGCTGGAATTGTTATTGCGAAAGGTATAGTTCCCGACGATACTACACTGAAAAAGGCGACGGAAGAGGGTGTAATCTTACTAAGCACAGAACTAAATACCTTCGAATTTTGCGGTAAACTTTACAATTTATTAAGATACGGTGAAGCTAAGTAGATTTATGGCGGATTTTCACATTCATTCGGCACTTTCCCCCTGCGGGAGTTTGGAGATGTCGCCAAAAAAAATAGTTGAAACCGCTTTGCAAAAGGGTATTAATTTTATAGCTATCACAGACCATAATGCTTACGAAAATTCAGCACAGCTTTCGAAATTTGTGGAAAAAAAGTTAATTTCTGCACTTTATGGTATGGAAGTCCAGACCTCTGAAGAGGTGCACCTTCTTGCCCTCTTTGATTCTGTTGAGAAATTGAAGGAATTCGGAAAAATTGTTTATGAGCATCTGCCTAATATTCCTAATAACCCTGATTATTTTGGAGATCAGGTGGTTGTTGACGAAAATGATGAAATAATAAAGTTTGAAGAGAAGCTCCTTCTAAACTCAATTACATTAAGCATGGACGAAGTGCTGAGTCTGGTTAAGGACTATGGAGGTATTTCTGTTCTTTCGCATGTCAATGCAACACATTTTAGCATTATTTCGCAACTGGGATTTATTCCCGAAAATCTCAATGTTGACGCTTTAGAAGTTATGTACAACACTGAGGTGTCGAAGATAAATGATAAGGAAATTCCAGGTGTTTCAAATTATCCAATAGTAATGTTTTCCGACGCCCACTATCCTGAGGAGATAGGTAGGGGGTATGTGGTGTTCAATGTTGAGAAACCCACTGTAGAAGAGATTAAGAAGGCATTAAAGGGATTAGAGGGAAGAAGTTATGAAGTTTATGGTGAAAAAGGGAGGATTTTATGAAACTTCACATACCTGAAGATAATCCACAATACAAGATGTTAAAAAGAGATATCGCGAGATATAAGAGAAAGCCCGGCCCACTAATTCAGGTTTTGCACAGGGCCCAGGAAATTTTTGGTTATCTTCCACCAGAAGTTCAATACTTTGTCGCAAAAGAGCTTGGCGTTCCTCTTTCACAGGTTTATGGCGTTGTTACATTCTATAATTTCTTCCGTACAGAACCTGTCGCTAAACACGTTATCAATGTATGTATGGGGACTGCCTGTCATGTAAAAGGTGCTGATGCAATTCTGAAAGCCATATCGGAAGAGCTTGGAATTAAGGTTGGTGAAACCACAAAGGATAAGTTTTTCACACTCTCAACCGCCAGATGTTTCGGTGCCTGTGGGCTTGCGCCAGTGATAATGATTAACGAGGATGTTTTTGGCAAACTAACGCCCGAAAAGGTAAAAGAAGTTCTAAGAGAATATAGAAAACAAAAAGAAGCTGAAGAAAAAGAGGGGCAAATAGGGGTTGCTGGCTGAACTTTCCATGCACATAATGGACATTGTACAAAATTCTTTAAGCGCAGGTGCAAGTTTAGTCAGGGTGAAGATCGAACAAAATGACTCTCTCGACACACTGGCAATTGAGATTGAGGATAATGGTAGAGGTATGACTGAGGAAGAGGTTAAAAGGGTTCAAGATCCATTTTTCACAACTAAATCCTACAAGAAAGTGGGGCTCGGGATTCCCCTTTTTAAGCAAATTGCGGAACATTGTGATGGTAGTTTTGAAATAAAAAGCGTACCTGGAAAAGGTACGCTAATTAGAGCAAGGTTTAGAAAGTCTCACATCGACCTTCCTCCTATTGGAAACCTCAAAGATACAATTTTGACCCTTGTTGTTGGAAAACCTGATATTGATTTTGTATTCGAGATTTATAAAGATGGAGAATCTTTTATTCTGGATACCCGGGAAATTAAAAAAGAACTTCAGGATGTGCCTGTTAATCATCCTGAAGTAATAAGATTTTTGGAAGAGTATATTGATAAAAACCTGAAAGCAATGGAGGTAGTGTCATGAAGTTAGAAGATCTTAGAAAGATCAGGGAGAAGGCAGAGAAAGAACTTAAACTTAGAGAAGGTAAGGCAAGAGTCAAGATTGTCGTGGGTATGGGGACCAGCGGTATAGCTGCTGGTGCAAGGGAAGTTTTGAAGGCTTTCATAGACGAAATTGAGAAAAGAAACTTACAGGATGTTATTGTTACTCAGAGTGGAGAAAAAGGGCTTTCCTCCCATGAGCCAGTTGCAGAGGTATGGGAAGAGGGTAAACCCATTGTGGTCTACGGAAACCTGACTCCTGAAATTGCGAGAAGAATTGTTGCAGAACATATCGTGAATGGGAATCCTGTAACGGAATACGTAATAGAGGTCAAGGAGGCATAAATGCCAAAGAGGCTAGATATACTTGTGTGTTCTGGAGCTGCCTGTATTTCAAATGATAGTACAACTATTAAAAATAGATTGCAGGCAGTTCTGAAAGAACACAATTTGGAAGACGAAGTTGCGATAGTTGAGACGGGTTGTATGGGACCGTGTGAGCTTGGTCCTGTTATGCTTGTATATCCTGATGGCGTCTTTTACATAAGGGTTAAGGAGAGCGACGTTGAGGAGATTGTTAAAGAACACATTATCAGAGGAAGACCTGTGAAGAGGCTTCAGTGGACCACTCCCGAGGCCAGGAGAATCGTTGAAGAGAAAAAACAGATACCCTTCTTTGAAAAACAGCTCAAAATAGTGCTTTCAAATTGTGGAAAAATTGATCCTGAAAATATTGAGGAATATATTGCCGTCGGCGGATATGAAGCATTGGCTAAGGTCCTCACTGAAATGACGCCCGAGCAGGTTATTGAAGAAATGATTAATTCCGGACTAAGAGGAAGAGGAGGAGCCGGTTTTCCAACTGGATTAAAATGGAAAGTAACGAGAGAATCACCCGGTGATGAGAAGTTTGTGGTTTGTAATGGTGACGAAGGTGATCCCGGTGCCTTTATGGACAGGGCGATTCTCGAGGGCGATCCCCATTCTGTAATTGAAGGTATGGCAATTGCTGCTTATGCCATTGGAGCGAAACAGGGTTATGTCTACGTGAGAGCAGAATATCCCCTTGCAATAAAGAGATTGGAAAAGGCCATTCAGCAGGCAAGGAAATACGGACTTCTTGGGAACAACATCTTTGAAACCTCCTTCAGTTTTGATATAGAGATTAGGATTGGTGCAGGAGCCTTTGTGTGCGGAGAAGAGACGGCACTCATTGCATCAATTGAGGGGAAACGTGGTCAACCGAGGCCGAAACCTCCATTTCCTGCTCAAAAGGGCTTATGGGGTAAACCTACTTTAATTAATAACGTTGAAACCTTTGCGAATGTGCGGCATATAATCCTTAATGGATCTAAATGGTTTGCCAGCATTGGAACAGAAACCAGCAAAGGTACCAAGGTATTTGCCCTTTCTGGAAAGGTTAATAATACGGGACTTGTTGAGGTTCCAATGGGAATTACTATAAAAGAACTCGTCTTTGATATAGGGGGTGGCATTCCGGATAATAAGAAGTTTAAAGCGGTTCAGATAGGCGGGCCTTCGGGAGGTTGTGTACCTGCGGATTATGCCGATACTCCTATTGATTATGAGTCGCTTAGAAAACTCGGAACGATAATGGGCTCCGGTGGTGTAATTGTTCTGGATGAGGATACCTGCATGGTAAATCTTGCCAAGTTCTTTTTAGATTTTACAGTGGAAGAGTCCTGCGGTCAGTGTGTACCTTGTAGGATTGGATTGAAGCATCTTTACGATATTCTTGACAGGATAACTAAGGGCCGTGGTAAGATGGAAGATATTGAAACCCTTGAAAAACTTGGGGAAGAGATAAAGAGAACCTCTCTCTGTGGGCTTGGTCAATCGGCACCAAACCCTGTACTTTCTACATTACGTTATTTCAGGGAAGAGTACATTGAACACATTAAAGATAAGAAATGTAGAGCAGGCGTTTGCCAGTTTGAAGAGGCAAAAGAGGAAGAGGTTTCGCTTGAGGAAAAATTAAAAGGAATAGTTTAATTTGGGGGTGCTATGACAAGGGAAGAAATTCTTAACAAGTATGGAAAGTCGAAGGACAACCTCCTTTATATTTTGCATGATATTCAGGACAATAATCCCCGGCATTATCTGACAGAAGAGGATCTAAGAGCGGTTGCTAAATGGTTAAACCTCCCTTACAGTTATGTTCATGGGGTGGCCACCTTCTACAGTATGTTCAGCCTAAAACCCCGGGGAAAATACATTATTAGGGTATGTGAATCACCGACTTGTCACCTTATGGGTTCCAGTGATTTGATTGTGGAGCTCGTTAAAACCCTTGGGGTTGGGATCGGGGAAACCACAAAAGATGAACTCTTTACTTTAGAGCTGACTTCTTGCATAGGTGTATGTGGTGTTGCGCCTGCTATGATGATCAATGAGGAGGTCTATGGTAACCTAACTCCGGAAAAAGTCAGGCAGATAATTGAGGAGAAAAGGAGGGAATCGAAATGAAGATAGCGAGAATGCATGTTCTTTTACCTGTAGATCCTGATACGATTCTTGCAGGCGTTGTGGAGTTTCAAAAGGCTCTCCTCGAGGAGCTCAAGAAAAGGAATTTGGAAGATGAGATTAAAGTTTTAGAGACTGGATCGATTGGGATTACGGGTAAAGGTATTCTGATGGTAGTTTACCCTGAAGGTATTTACTATGCTAATTTGAAGGTCAGTGATATACCAAGAATTGTTGAGGAACACTTCTTAAAGGGAAGACCGGTGAAGGATTTACTTCTTGGTGAAGTACCTGCGAGATTTGTGAAGAAAGAAAAAGTTGGCCTTACGAGGGAGCAGAAAAAGGTTGTCCTTGAAAACGTAGGTATTATAGACCCTGAAAACATTGACGATTATATTGCAGCTGGTGGTTATGAGGCATTAGAGAAAGTTCTTACTTCAATGAAACCGGAAGAAGTCGTCGAGGAAATTAAGAAATCTGGTTTGAGGGGAAGAGGTGGTGCAGGTTTTCCAACGGGAATTAAGTGGGAATCTGCCAGGAAGGCTCCAGGTGACGAGAAGTTTGTAATTTGCAACGCTGATGAAGGGGAACCCGGCACTTTTAAAGACAGGTTAATTCTTGAGGGTGATCCCCACAAGTTAATAGAGGGTATGATCATAGCAGGATACGCGATTGGTGCTGAGAAAGGATATATTTACGTAAGGGGAGAATATGACCTCTCTATAAGAAGATTACAAAAGGCGATACAGGATGCCTACAATTACAACATTCTTGGCAAAAATATTCTCGGAACGAATGTGAATTTCGACCTTGAGATAAAGAAAGGTGCTGGTGCTTACGTTTGTGGTGAAGAAACCGCTCTTATTGAATCTTTGGAAGGTAAAAGAGGACAACCTCGAAACAAGCCCCCTTATCCTGTAACTCACGGCTTGTGGATGAAGCCGACAGTGGTTAACAATGTTGAAACTCTTGCCAATGTTCCTTCTATCATTAAAAATGGAGCCGAATGGTACAGATCTATGGGCACAGAAAAATGCCCAGGGACTAAGGTTTTCACCATTCTTGGACATGTAGTTTATCCTGGCCTTATAGAAGTGGAAATGGGCACTCCTCTAAGGGATATTATCTTTAATTACGGTGGCGGAATAAAGGATGGCAAGAGATTTAAGGCTGCTCTTGTGGGTGGTGCTGCGGGTGTGTTTCTACCTGAGAGTTTGCTTTCTGTGAGGATGGATTTTGATAATCTAAAGCAATATAAGGCGGTTCTTGGTTCTGGTGCGATTCTCGTTATGAACGAAGATACCTGTATGGTAGATATGCTCTTTTCCATAATAAGGTTCTTCAAACATGAATCCTGCGGTCAATGTACCCCGTGTAGGATCGGCACGTATGAGCTTTACACAATAATTAATAAAGTCAGGGAAGGAGAAGCAAAAGAGGAGGACCTTGACAAGATGATCAGCCTCTCTGAGGCAATGTTTAAATCTTCTTTTTGCCCTCTCGGGCAGTCACTAATTATGCCAGTAAAAAGTGCAATTGAAAACTTCAGAGAGGATTTCTTAGCACACCTTGATAAAAATTATAGATGTGAAAAATGCAGGAGGTAATTTTTTATGGCAGAAATGGTTAAATTATTTATAGATGGTAAGGAAGTGGAAGTTGAACAGGGTACGACAATTTTAGAAGCTGCAAAAAAGGCAGGTATTCACATTCCTACATTGTGCTACCATCCGGATCTCCCTCCCACTGGTGCCTGCGGCGTATGTGTCGTTGAGATAGAGGGCTCTCCAACACCAAAGAGATCCTGCTGCACCCCCGTTGCTCCAGGGATGAAAGTCATAACAAACTCAAAGGCTCTCAGAGAAGTGAGAAAGACCATCGTTCAGCTCTTACTTTCTGACCACGATATTACCTGTCCAACCTGCCCAGCAAACGAGAAGTGCGAGCTTCAGTCCCTGGCAAACTACCTTGGAGTAGACATGAATGGGCTACCTGCGATTTTGGAAAGAAAACCTGTTGACGAAACAAGCATAGCTATTCTCAAGGATCCGAATAAATGTATATTGTGTGGAAGGTGTGTAACTGTATGTAATGAATTACAGACGGTTTCGGCAATAACCATTGCAAATAGAGGATTCGAGGCAGAGGTAGATACATTCTTCTCCCAGGGACTTGGGAATAGCCCCTGCGTAAATTGTGGACAGTGTACTGTTTTCTGTCCCACGGGTGCTCTCAGTGAAAGAAGTGAAATTGACCTTGTGTGGGATGCACTTCTTGACCCTGACAAAGTTGTTGTGGTTCAGGAGGCTCCTTCTATAAGAGCTACATTGGGTGAAGAATTCGGTATGGAGGTTGGAACGGTTACCGTTGGAAAGATGTATGCTGCCTTGAGAAAGTTAGGTTTTGACGTGATTTTCGATACAAACTTTGCAGCAGACCTAACCATTATGGAGGAGGCCAACGAGTTTGTGGACAGGGTTAAGAATGGAAAACCATTGCCTCTTATCACTTCCTGCTCCCCTGGCTGGATAAAGTTTATGGAGACCTTTTTCCCAGATCTTGCCAAGCACGTTTCAACATGCAAGTCTCCTCAGCAAATGTTTGGTGCTCTTGCAAAGACCTATTTTGCCAAGGAGGCAGGTATTGACCCTTCAAAAATTGTTAGTGTTTCAATAATGCCGTGCACCGCCAAAAAGTTTGAAGCAAGAAGGCCGGAGATGAGAGATTCTGGATATCAGGACGTTGATTATGTTCTTACAACAAGAGAGTTTGTAAGAATGTTGAAGTCGGCAGGTATTGACCTTAAAGAGCTTCCTGATGAAAAGCCCGATGAGCTTATGGGAATGTATTCCGGAGCCGCAACTATATTCGGAGCAACGGGTGGAGTTATGGAAGCGGCTGTGAGAACAGCATACTGGATGATTACCGGTAAGGAATTGGAAAATCTTGATATAACCGCGGTGAGAGGAATGGCGGGGATTAAAGAGGCTGAGCTTGACATTGATGGGTTAAAGGTTAAAGTTGCGGTTGCCCATGGCCTTGGAAATGCAAGGGAGCTTCTTACAAAAGTCAGGAAGCAGATAGAAGAGACCGGGAAGAGTGAATATGCATTCATAGAAATTATGGCATGCCCGGGTGGTTGTGTTGGTGGCGGTGGACAACCTAAGGGAAGCACTTTTGCGATGAGAGCAAGGAGAGGTGAGGGATTGTATAAAGAAGATAAATCATTACCGATCCGCAGAACCCATGAAAATCCGGCTATAAAGAGAGTTTATGAGAAGTTCCTTGGTAAGCCAGGCTCTGAAGTTTCACATAAACTGCTCCATACCTATTATTTCAAACGTTCGGATTATACTGGAAGCGCGATTGAGACGGTAACGGAGAAACACGTTTCACACCACTAATGGAGGAAATTATGAGCGAAAAGTGGGGAATTAATACAATAACGATTGCAATGACTGACAACTCATATGCTTTAAAGGTACAGGACATTCTCCATCGATATGCTAATTATATTTACGGTAGGTTAGGACTTCCCTCTAAGTGTGCAAGGTTCTTTATTATCACTGTAGTATTTTTAGGTGAGGAAGAGAAGGCTATTGAACTTGTTGAAACGATAAGAAAGGAAGTTCCCGAAGTCAGGGTAGGAATAAGCAGCCTGTAAAAAGACCGCTTTCCCTACTCTGAGGGGAGGGAAGTACCTGAACCAAGGAGGGGAAATATGAAAGAATCTGTAAATAATACTGATAGGCTTGGGTTAGTTGGGATATTTGTTAATGATAAAGAGGCAGTAAAGCCTCTTCAGGAGATTATATCTTCTTATTCCCATAAGATTCTTGGAAGGGCTGGTTTTAATGTTCCAGAAGCCACCGTGGTTGTTCTATTATTCAAAGGCAATACTGATGAAATTGGCGCCTTTACAGGAAAAATAGAGAAAATAAAGGGGGTTCAGGTTAGAACCCTTTTAAAAAAGGAGCTTTAAGGGGGGATCTTTATGGAAAAGGTTGAAAGCTGGGTTAAAAATCGTATAAAAGAAGATGAGGTAGAGAGATATCTTGAAAATGGCCAGGATTTTATAAACGATGATGAAATTTGGGAGAAGTTGAATAAATATAGAAAACCTGATAAAGCCTGGATCAGAGAAATCTTTGATAAAGCTTTGAGGATTGAGACTCTCACACCGGATGAAACGGCGGCTATTATCAATGTAGAAGATGAAGACCTGCTTGAGGAAATGAAGCAGGTTGCACACCAAATAAAAAGTAAGGTTTACGATAACAGGATAGTGACCTTTGCACCTCTTTACCTCGGTGATTATTGCGTTAATAATTGTCTCTATTGTGGTTTCAGGAGAGATAATCGAGTTATTAAGAGAAAGGTTCTGACAGAAGAGGAAATTGTCAGAGAAGTAGAAGTTCTTGCGGGTGAGATCGGGCATAAACGTCTAATTACCGTTTACGGCGAACACCCTTCTATGGATATTGATTACATTGAAAAAAGCCTGGAATTGATATACAATGTGAAAGTAAAGGTAAGAAATGGATATGGTCAGATACGGAGATGCAATGTTAACGCTCCTCCTCTTCAAATTGATGAGTTGAGAAGGCTTGTTGAAGTGGGAATTGGCACCTATCAGGTTTTCCAGGAAACATACCATCATGATACATACAGAAAAGTGCACCCTCAGGATACGGTGAAAGGCGACTATCGGTGGAGATTGTATTCCATGCACCGGGCATTGGAGGCAGGAGTGGACGATGTTGGGATCGGCGCTCTTTTTGGCCTTTATGATTGGAAATTCGAAGTAATGGGACTTCTTTATCATGCGAGGGAATTGGAGAGGAGATTTGGAGTGGGGCCTCATACTGTGTCCTTTCCGCGTCTTGAGCCAGCAGCCAACACTCCCTTTGTCCAGGAGACAAAGTACAAAGTTAGTGATGAGGAGTTTGAGAAGGTTATATTAGTACTCAGGCTCGCCATACCTTACGCCGGAATGATTTTAACAGCCAGGGAACCTAAAGAGATAAGAGATAAAATTGTGCATTATGGTATTACGCAGATGGATGCTTCCACTAAGATAGGTATAGGTGCATATAGCGACCGTTATACTGAACAAGAACTGGAAAGGCAGCAGTTTCTGATTGGCGATACGAGAAGCCTGGATGAACTCATTAGAGATCTCGCAAAATTTGGATATATCACTTCTTTTTGCACAGCCGGTTATAGATGTGGAAGAACCGGTGAATTGATAATGAAACTTCTAAGAACGGGTAAAGAGGGTCAATTTTGCAAACTAAACGCTGTTTTAACTTTTAAGGAATGGCTTCTGGATTTTGCATCCGAAGAGACACGCGCTGTGGGTGAAAAATTGATAGAGAAAGAGCTCCAGGAGATAAAAGAGAAATTGCCAAGAGCCTATGATAAGGTTTTAGAATATTTAAAGAGACTGGAAAATGGAGAGAGAGATCTTTTCTTCTAAAGAGGTGCTTGATTTTTTAAGAGAAATTAAGTCGAAGTATAAAACAGGTGGCATCTGGGTTTCGCGAAAGCTGGGGAGGCGCTGGTCTTTCCTTCTTGGTTTTGAACCCGAGCAGACCTCTCCGCCCTATTTTCTGGAGATTGATAGTAATTTTGCGCTCTTTTGTGAAAACGAAAAATTATTGAAGGAAGCTTGGGATTCAATAAAGGTTAGGCTTAAGGAGATGTTGCATGAGGGTAGAACGTGATCTGTTAGGAGAGAGGGTGTTGCCTGATGATGTTTATTACGGTATCCAGACTTTGAGGGCGATGGAAAACTTTCCTATTTCAGGACTCAGATGGCCTTTGATTTTCATAAAAAGTTTCGCAACTGTAAAAAAAGCCTGTGCACTGGTAAATGTAGAACTTGGATTTATAGACAGAGCCAGAGGTAGTGCAATTGTCAGAGCCTGCGATGAATTAATTGAAGGAAAGCTGCACGATCAAATAGTGGTTGATCCATTTCAGGGTGGTGCGGGTACATCTACCAATATGAATTTCAACGAAGTAATTGCTAACAGAGCCCTTGAGCTTGTGGGTAAAAAGAAGGGAGAATATGACTATATCCACCCCCTTGAGCATGTTAATAGACACCAGTCAACTAGTGACGTGTTCCCTACTGCTTCTAAGATCGCTATCCTTTTCGAACTCAGGGAGCTTGAAGAGGAGGTGGCTCGTTTACAGGACTCTTTTCAAGAAAAAGAAAAGGAGTTTAGGAATATTGTTAAACTCGGTAGAATAGAATTACAGGACGCAGTCCCCATTACCCTCGGTATGGAATTTGGAGCGTATGCAGAGGCGATCGCAAGGGATAGGTGGAGAATTTTTAAAGCGAGGGAGAGGATAAAGGTTGTAAATCTTGGTGGAACTGCTGTTGGAACGGGGCTCGGAGCACCAAGGGAGTATATCTTCAGGGTTACAGAGGTCTTGAGAGACCTTACAGGGCTTAATATTGCTCGAGCGGAAAACCTTGTAGATTCTACTCAAAACCTTGATTCCTTGGTTGAAGTTTCCGGACTCCTGAAGACTTACGCAACGAATCTTCTAAAGATTTCCAGTGATCTGAGGTTGTTAAGCAGTGGGCCGGATGGTGGAATTGGTGAGTTAAAACTTCCTTCCGTTCAACCCAATTCAACAATCATGCCTGATAAGGTTAATCCGGTAATTCCCGAGGCTGTGGGTCAGGTTGCGATAAGGGTTATAGCGAACGACGATATTGTTAGTTATGCATCAGGCCTTGGACAACTCGAACTTAACCAGTTTCATCCCCTAATTACGTATACTATGTTAGAAAGTTTACTTCTTCTTAAGAATGCTACGAAGGTTTTTAATGAGAGGTGTGTGAGGGGAATTATTCCCGACGAAATTAGATGCAGAGAATACGTAGAAAGAAGTAAGACTCTTGCCACGGTGCTGGTTCCCATTTTGGGATATAAAAAGGTAGAGGAAATTGTGGAAGAAGCCAGAAGGCGTGGGTGCAGTATCATTGATGTTTTAATCAAGGGTGGAATTATGGAAGAGGAAAAAGTTAGGGAGCTTTTGAAACCAAATAGAATGTATAAACTCGGATTCACTGAGGAAGACCTGAATGAGTTTAAGTCTTAAAGAAATAAAGGAATTGCTGTCTGGAAAAGACGATAGGTGGCTCTTTTCTGAAGCAGGCAGAATAAGGGAAGAAGTTTTCGGGAAGTCTGTATTTATGAGGGGTGTTATCGAGTTTTCTAATTATTGCCGTGATAATTGCTTTTACTGTGGGTTGAGATGTGAAAACAGGAAGTTGAAAAGATACCGGATTCCCCTTGAAAAGGTTTTACAGTTGGCTGAAATAGGCTATTTGGAAGGGCTTAGAACGATAGTTTTACAGTCTGGAAATGATTACTTTTATAAAAAGAACGAGATATCGAAATTAATCAGTGAAATACTTTCTCATGTTAATGTGGTAATAACTTTGTCCTTGGGGGAGCGAAGTTATGAAGAGCTTGCAGAGTGGAGAAAAGCGGGAGCAGAGAGGTATTTAATAAAAGTGGAGACATTCAGTCCTGAACTTTATAAAAGATACCGCCCAGAAAGGATCCTGGAGGAAAGAATTAAAATGATTTACTGGCTTAAAGAGCTCGGCTATGAGGCGGGTTCTGGAATTATTGTAGGGCTACCAGGGCAGTCAATTGAAGGTCTTGCTATGGATTTAATGAGATTGACAGAGCTTGAGTTGGATATGATTGCAGTTGGTCCGTTTATTCCGCATCCTGATACACCTCTTGGAAACTACCCGGCAGGAAGCCCTCTTATTACATTGAGGTGCATAGCTATATTGAGGATATTGAATCCATATGCAAACATACCGTCTACCAGTGCTCTGGCCTCAATTAACGATTATAGTGAGTTCTCTGAGACTTTAAAAGATTTGTTGGGTTTAACATTTTTGGACTGGCGCGCTGCCGGGCTTGTTGCTGGAGCTAATGTATTGATGCCATCTATTACGCCGACAGATGTAAGGGCGTTATACAATATCTACCCTGGCAAGAACATTAAATGCGCCTGTACAATAGAGGAGGTTAACTATTTGAGAGAGTTGGTGGAATCATGCAATTTAAAGGTTGAGATATCCAAGGGCTATTCACCCAGGAGGTTTTATGCAAAAGGCTCCTAAGGGAGAGAGGCTGATAATAGTCTTACTGGGCAGGAGGAATGTAGGTAAATCAAGTTTGATAAATGCACTGGTGGGTCAGGAGATTGCCCTTGTTTCAGATGTTCCAGGGACTACAACTGATCCTGTGGATAAACACTATGAGCTACTGCCTCTTGGTCCTGTCACTTTCTACGACACTGCCGGGCTTGATGATGTGGGTGAGTTAGGTGAAATGAGAATTAAAGCAACCAGGAAAGTTTTAATGAAAGCAGATTTGGCTCTTCTGGTGACGGATGAAAGGGGATTGGGTGATGAAGAGTTCAAAATTATAAAAGAACTTGAAGAGAAGAACATACCTTTTATAGTTGTTTTTAACAAGATGGATCTAAATGCACCTCGCCAAGAGGACATAAATTTTTGCACTTCAAAGAATATATTCTTCGTTCCCGTTTCGGCAAAAAGCGGTAAAGGTGTAAATGAACTTAAAGAATTGATTATTAGTCTCGCGCCTGATTATTTGAAAAGGGAACAGGTACTGGTTGGCGACCTTATAAAGGGAGGAGACATTGTCATTCTTGTTGTTCCAATAGATCTTGCAGCTCCCAAAGGGAGGCTTATCCTCCCACAAGTGCAGGTTTTAAGGGATATTCTCGACAATGATGCTATCGGTATCATCGTTAAAGAGCGCGAGCTGGAAGAAGCCCTGCGTTCGCTCAATAAAAAGCCAGCTCTTGTGATTACTGATTCCCAGGTAATTTTAAAAGTCGCTGGTGATGTACCTAAGGAGATCCCCCTGACTACTTTTTCCATACTTTTTGCAAGATATAAAAGCGGTGATTTGAAAACCTTAGTAGATGGAGTCAAGCAGATCGATAATTTGAAAGACGGCGATAAGGTTTTAATTTCTGAAGCCTGCTCTCACCACATACAGGCTGATGATATCGGGAGGGTTAAAATACCGCGGTGGATCACTCAGTATACCGGGAAGAATATAAAATTTGATGTGGTCTCAGGGAGCGATTTTCCAGATAACCTGGAGGAGTATAAGCTCGTTATCCATTGTGGTGGTTGTATGTTAAATCCTTCCGAAATGAGGAGTAGAATTAGGGAGTGCTTGCGTAGGGGGGTACCGATAACAAACTACGGTGTAACTATCTGTAAGGCTCAGGGAGTCCTGGAAAGAGTTTTAAAAACCTTTGAAAAAAAGCGGGGGGTTTTTAATGAGTAGATTGGTTAAAATTTTTATAGATGGTAAGGAAATAGTTGCTCCTGAAGGGGAGCCGGTATTAAAGGTAGCAAAAGAAAATGGAATCAACATCCCATCGCTGTGTTTCTTGGAGAAGCTATCTCCCAGTGGGTTGTGTAGACTTTGCATCGTTAAGGTTGAAGGTAGACCGGGAATGGTGCCCTCCTGCCTTCTAACTGTTCAGGAGGGAATGAAGATTACTGCTTTTGACGAAGAACTCGAAAACACAAGAAGAATTTTGCTTGATAACATTCTTTCTGAACACAATGATGATTGTATAAATTGTGACAAGGACGGTAATTGCGAATTGCAGGATCTGGCCTACCGGTACGGCCTTGGAAGAGATAATAGGATGTTTTCCCCGATATGGAGGGAGCTGGAAAGGAAGATCGATGACTCTTCGCCGGTACTCTTTTATGATTCTTCCAAATGTATAAAGTGTATGCGTTGCGTGAAGGCGTGTGCCGAGCTTCAAGTAAAGAATGTTTTAAGCTTTGCTGAAAGGGGCATTGAAACCCACGTGGTTGCTGGGCTTGGCAAGTGGTCCGAGTCTGAATGTGACGGGTGTGGGCAATGTGTACAGGCGTGCCCAACCGGAGCATTGGTTGAAAAGTGGGAGACCTATGGCATTAAAGTGAGGGCGAAGGATGTCGACAAGAAGGTAGTTACTACATGTCCTTACTGTGGTGTAGGGTGTCAGCTTGAGTTATGGGTTAAGGATAATAGAATTGTAAAGGTTCGCGGCGCAGATGAAATTCCTAATGAGGAAAAAACTTGTGTCAAAGGGCGCTTTGGCCTTGATTTCGTGCATAAACCAGATAGATTGACCAAACCTTTAATTAAGAAAAATGGCGAATTTGAAGAGGTTGAGTGGGACGAAGCCCTTGACTTTGTTGCCAAAAAGCTCCTGGAAATAAAGCAAAAATATGGACCCGATGCCGTTGCTGGGCTCGCATCAGCCAAGTGTACAAATGAGGAAAACTATGTTTTCCAGAAATTTATGAGGGCTGTAATTGGAACCAACAACGTGGACCACTGTGCGAGGCTCTGCCATGCATCCACAGTAGCTGGCCTTGCAAGGGCCTTTGGCTCTGGCGCAATGACTAACTCCATAAAAGAGCTGGAGTTTGCTGATGTAATTCTTGTTACAGGCTCCAATACCACAGAAACACATCCTGTTATTGCGACATATATTAAAAGAGCGGTGATTTTCCACGGAGCGAAGTTGATCGTCGTTGACCCGAGGAAGATAGACCTCGTCAAATATGCAACCCTTCATCTTCAGCAGAGAAACGGGACCGATGTGGCGTGGATCAACGGAATGCTTCACGTTATTTGGAAGGAAAAACTTTACAATGAAGAATTCGTTAAAAACAGGACGGAGGGTTTTGAGTCCATAATACCGATAATTGAGAAGTATACTCCTGAAAAAGTCGAAGAGATAACGGGAATTCCAAAAGACAAACTTATTGAGGCAGCCAGGCTTTACGCCAAAGCCCAGAAGGCGTCAATCGTTTATTCTATGGGAATTACCCAGCACACAACCGGTGTGGATAACGTACTCTCTCTTGCTAACCTGGCGATGATGACGGGTCATGTAGGAAGGGAATCAACCGGTGTGAATCCTTTGAGAGGTCAAAATAACGTGCAGGGCGCTTGCGATATGGGAGCTTTACCCGACGTTTACTCTGGTTATCAGAAAGTTGTGGATGAACAGGCAAGAAAGAAGTTTGAAGAGGCATGGGGAGTCAAACTATCGGACAAACCCGGACTCACGGTTGTGGAGATGATGAATGCAGCAGTTGAAGGTAAAATAAAGGCTTTCTACATGATGGGCGAGAACCCGATGATGTCTGATCCAAATATTCCTCACGTTAAAGAAGCTCTGGAAAAAGCCGAGTTTATTGTGTGCCAGGACATTTTCATGACGGAAACGACCCAGTATGCTGACGTGATACTCCCCGTGGCATCCTTTGCAGAAAAGGAAGGAACCTTTACCAATACGGAAAGACGTATTCTGAAACTCAATAAAGCCATAGAACCCATTCCCGGAATCAGGGCTGATTGGGAGATAGTTCAAGAAGTCGCAAGAAGAATGGGTTATGAAATGAATTACAGCTCTTGGGAGGATATCTTAAGAGAAATCAACAAGTTGACCCCGAGTTATGGTGGGATAACCCCAGAAAGAGTGAACAGAGGTGAAAAATTACAATGGCCTTGCCCAACTCCCGATCATCCCGGAACCCAATACCTTCACAAAGAGAAATTCTCCCGAGGCCTTGGTAAATTCCACCCTGTAGACTTTATTCCTCCAGCAGAACTTCCTGATGAAAATTACCCATTCATTCTATCCACTGGTAGAATGCTATATCACTATCACACTGCCACGATGACAAGAAGGAGTAATTCCCTGATCAAGTTTAGCAACGAACCTTACATGGAGATGAATCCCGATGACATGGAAAGGCTTGGTATAAAGGATGGTGAGAAGGTTAAAGTATCTTCTCGTAGAGGGTCTATTGAGATTAAAGCAGTAGCCAGTGAAAGGGTATTTTCAGGTCTTGTATTTATCCCATTCCATTATAGTGAGGCGGCAGCAAATATTTTAACAAATGATGCTTTGGATCCAATAGCAAAAATTCCAGAATACAAAGTGTGTGCATGTAAAGTTGAAAAACTAAGTTAAAAAATGGAGGTGAGATATGGAGATAGAATGCAGAGCCCCAGCCAATGTGGCAGACCAACTAACAAATGATGTATGCGTTAAAAAGGTTACTGCGAGTTTTACCAAACTTTTCGTCCTCGGTATTCTTGCTGGTGTGTATATTGGATTTGGTGCCCAGCTTGCCACCATGGTGGGCCATGACTTGGCAAAATATCTTGGAATTGGCTTCGCGAGGTTCATGCAGGGAGCGGTATTCTCCGTAGGCTTAATGCTCGTAGTAATTGCTGGTGCCGAGTTATTTACAGGAAATAACCTCATAATGCTTTCTGTACTTGATGGGAAAGCTTCGGTGGGTAAACTACTTTACAATTGGGTTGTAGTCTATTTTGCAAATCTCATAGGATCGCTTTTTCTTGTTGTTCTCATGTACTGGACTGAACTTTGGAAAACAAATGGGAATCTTGTTGGCGCTTATGCCCTTTCCATTGCAAATGCAAAGGTAAATCTTCCTTTCTTGGCCGCCTTTTCTCGTGGTATTTTGTGTAACTGGCTGGTTTGCCTCGCTGTCTGGATGGCTGTGGCATCTCGCAATGTAGTTGGAAAGATATTTGCCATTTTCTTCCCGATCATGGCATTCGTCGCATCTGGCTTTGAACACTCGATTGCCAATATGTACTTCATTCCAATGGGTATCTTTATGAAGAATGTTGAGGCTGTGGTAAATGCAGCGGGGAATCCTGTACTTACAAATCTCAACTGGTATGGCTTCTTCGTGAGGAACCTTATCCCTGTTACTCTCGGTAATATCGTTGGCGGTGCCGGTTTTGTTGCTACACTCTACTGGCTTGTTTATGTTAGAAAACCGAAAGAGCAGAAATAGAAGCCTTATAATCCTTGCCGGTGGAAAGTCCGGGAGGATGGGCGAGCCAAAGCCCATCCTCCTCATTAAACAAAAGAGGTTAGTTGATTATTCCATTGAAAATTTAAAAGGTCTTTTTGGCGAGATTTTGGTTGTGGTGAAAGAAAGAAAACAGTGTATCGAGCCTTATCCCTGTATTTTGGATAATTCCTATGAATATGCGCCAATTTTTGGTCTTTACGCCGGTTTAAAGGCGTCTAAGAGTTTAGTAAATCTGGTTGTAGCCTGTGACATGCCTTTTATAAAAAGGGAATTGGTGCAGTTTTTGCTTTCTAAAGCCGAGGAGTGTAGGGCAGACGCAGTCGTACCCGTAGTAGGGGGATATTTTGAACCGCTTTTGGCTGTTTACAACAAATCCTGTATTGATGCTATTGAAGGAGAAATTAAGAAAGGTAATTTGAAAATCACGGGATTTTATTCACGAGTTAACATAAAATCGGTTTCAGAGGAAGAGATAAGAATTTTTGATCCAGAATTTCAAAGCTTTGTCAATATAAATACCAAAGAAGATTTAAAGGCTTTTTTCCGTGATTGAGATAAGGAAAGTAATCAGGGTTTCTAATGAAAGGGCTGAATCTTTTAGTGATTACATAGCACAGGAAGAGATTGTTGAAGTTATCTATAGAGGTGAGGTACTTTTCAGGCACGCTGTTTCCCCTTTAGAGCTCTATGAGTGGGCGGTTGGTTATCTTTACACTAACAGAGTGGTAGAGGATCTTAGCAAGGTTAAAATGTGGAAAGAAGAGGGTAAAATCTTTCTGGAAGGAGAAATTAACATTAAGCCCGGGACCTTCTGGACTGGTACCTCGGGATGCGGTTCTTCCATGGAGAATTTTTGTGTGGCTGATCTCACAGGTCTTGAGGAAGAAAAAGTTTATTTTAAAGTATCAAAAATTTTTGAAATTTTTGAAGAGTTCAATAAAAAATCTGTGAATTTTAAATTAGCAGGTTCTCTCCATTCATCGGCGATTTGTGAGGAAACGGGGATTATTTATTTTTCTGAGGACATAGCAAGGCATAACTCCGTTGATAAGGTCATCGGAAAAGCCTTGCTGGAGGGGAAAAACCTTTCAAAGACCTTTTTACTCACAAGCGGTCGAATATCCAGTGAGATAGTCAGAAAAGCATTGATAGCAAGGATTCCCGTGATTGTTTCCCATTCTGCTCCTACAACTTTCGCCGTTGACTTGGCAGTTGCCTATGGCCTTACCCTTGTCGGCTTTCTCAGGGGTAAAAGGTGTAATATATACTCTAATGATTGGCGTATTTTGATTCCGTAAAGTTTCTTCTTTTACATACAAAAATCCTGAAATCGCTGGTATACTTGGCGAAAATCTCGCTGTTTAGAAAATTGACACTTGACAAAATGCACAATTTAATGTAAAATATTTAGCATTATGGATGCATTAATTCTCTTAATGTTAATATTAGGGCAGATAAGGGACTCCACAGTCCAGGTTCAGTATTATGGTTATTCTTACAGAACAGATGAGTGGTGGGTTTCAGAAGAGATCTACTTTTATGTTTACCTTAAAGATGATGATCCTCTTAGTTACCCAATTATGGTAGGGTATGATGAAGACTGGGTTAAAGAATGGGGAAGGGGTTATGCCCAGTTTGACCTTTCCTTTATTCCACCCGGTGCTACCATTCAGAGTGCGGGGATAAGATTTTATGTTGCGTATGATGGACAGTGGGAAGACGAGTGGGATGGTAGTTGGAGTTATCTTTTACTTCGCAGTATGGAACAAAATTTGGCTGACTGGTACCCAAACAGTGGAGGAGAAAGCAGTACGCTCTTTAACGATGCATACGATGGTTATCTTTTTGTCGACGATTCTTTTTATGTGCAAATGGATCCCCAGTATAATGTTTACTACCCTTCCGATTCCACATTTCTCCCCCTTAATCAGACCTTTATAGATTACCTTAATAGTCGTTTGGCTCAAGGGATCACATGGATTGGTGTTGGGATTATGAAGGATGACGAAGAGGGATCCGATGCTGGAGTCAACTTTTTTGGAGAAAAGACTTACCTTTACGTTTCCTATCTCATGCCAAATCAGCTCGTGTTGTATGATCCCACGGTCGCACCTGATACGGGTGAGGTTGGCTCCCTTTTCAGCTTTTTGATTCATTATTATGACAATTACAGCTACGCTCCTTATTATATTGACGCTGTGGTTTTGAAACCCGATGGTGTAGAGGACACCTTCAGCCTTTCCCTGCTTCAGGGTCAGGCCTATGATGGGGTTTATGGAGTCAGGGTTCCCCTCAATGATGAAGGTCAGTATTATGTTTATTTTTACGCTATCAATTCACAGGATGTATATTGCAGGATTCCTGAAAATGGTTTTTTAACTGGTCCTTTTGTAATGAGAGACACCATTTATCTTTATAATCCATTTGTGAGTGCCGATACTGGAACGAATTCCACACCCTTTACCTTTCACATTGATTACTACTCAAGATTTACATCTTGCGATAGTGTAAAGTTGTTCTACTTCCTATATGAACCCTTTGATTCTACGAAACAGGATACTTTTGAGGTATTAATGGACCTGGTTTCTGGAAGTGGACTTCAGGGAACCTATGAGAAAACCGGATCTTTGGGTATTGGACACTACAAGCATTTTTATGTTGCTTATAACTATAAGGGTGAATTTAGATATCCTGAGGTGGATGCGCTGGATGGACCAGTGGTTCTGCAGAGTGGAATTGGAGAAGCGGTTGCTCAAATAGGTTATTTTGAGGTATTTGATGTTGTTGGAAGGCTTGTAGGGAGGGTAAAATCCCCTTCGGATTTAAAGTCTTTAAAACTTCCTTCAGGGGTTTACTTCTTAAGACAAAAAGATGTTAAGAGTAAGGTTAAGAAAGTAATTTACTGGAGGTAGTTTTTATGCAGTGGTTGCTGGTGTTAACACTAATAGGGGCTCCAAGTAATGTCCCCTATAAAGCCGATACAAAGGCTTTTATCGGGGACACAATCCGGTTTAGTATCGGTAGTGTCCAAATCTCGGCGATAATCCAATCTATATCAGGGGATACAATTACGGTTGATGGAATCGTCGTATTGAACAACGTTTTCAACGTTCGCGTTGATGACATGAAGATAAGCCTTTCTTCTTTCTCGAACGGGAACATAAGTGTTTATAGCTACGGAAATATTTATGCCGATGGGGGAAACATTGAACTAAACGGCGTAATCATAAGAAACGTCTCTTTTAGTTTGGATCAAAACGGCTTTTATGGGTACGGAGATGTGGCTTTTGGCGACAGGACTTTGACACTGCTTCTTGAAATTGACTCGCTGAATAACCTCGTGGCTCATGCCACCTATTCGGAGATCACGGTTTACAACGTGGTACTTACAAACCTCTTCCTTCACTTAGAGAATGGAATGATCACTGGTGGTGCTGATGTAAATCTTCTTGGCAATCTCTTTCATCTCAACATAGGATTTAACGGTTATGAGCTATATGCGGAAAGCTACGGGAATACCTTTACTTATAATGAACTCACCATTTACGACTTTTACCTTATGATTTCAAGTTCTACCGGTTTTTACGGCAAAGGAAAGTTAATACTCTACAATTCTTATGCTGATATTGAGTTAAGTATTTCTTCAAACTCCTATCTTGTGGTAAACGATGGCTATTTTGTAATCCATGGTATCGAGATTAGTGACTTTACCGGTTATATAGGGAATGGCCTTTACGATATAAGGGGCAAGATCAATCTTTATGGATCTTCACTATATGCGGCAGTCTATTACAATGAAAACCTTCCTGAGTCTGAGTTCAGGCTCTCGGTAGTATCTACGGAATTAGTCATTGGTTCTGTAATTATCCACGATTTGACATTGACACTTTCAAAGACAGCGGGACTCTATGGTTCTGGATACGTGTACTTTAATGATGTAAATTATCCCGCTAATGGAAGGGTTAAGGTATCATTCTCTACTGATTGGAGTGGAAATGTCTTTATAGGCATTGAAGATGGTTACGTTGTTTTAAGCAACGGAGCAACAATAAACAACCTTACCGCTTATATAACAAGAGACGGATTCTTTGGCTACGGAACCTATACGGATGGAAGTAGCGATGTAACGGTGGTCTTTAACTCTCAATCTGGGACTGTATACTGGCAGATTTATGGTGATGCAATCGTGTTTGGCAACATATTGCTCAGGCATTATTATGTTGGTTCCGATGGAAGGGCGTTTGCTTGGTGGATTATTTCCGAGACCGATTCACTTTACTTTGAAATCAATTGGGGGCAGGGGTATGCGCAGGTAGTTTATCCTGGGACGTTCATGTATGGCAATGTAATGGTCTATAACTTGACCGGAACTATTTATGCAGATTCTGGATTTATAGGTCAAGGGTATGTAAGGATCGGAGATGAGAATAACTATGTGGAAATTCCAATTCAATTCAGGTCTAATCCAAATGGAAAGCTGTTTGGAACATTCCCCAATTATCTCTCGCTACAAGATGGTCAAGGGATCACCGTAAACATCTATGGAATTAATGTAACAATTACGGAAGATGGAATCACAGGTTATGGCCGTGTTGAACTGGAAAACGTGAACTTTTACATCGAATTTATTGCTCTTTACAACGGCTATATTGATGCAACGGTGAGAGACGGATATATAAATCTTGGGAGAGTTGTGATCAAAGACATTACCATGCATCTTTATCCCTTCACCGCTTCAGGATTTGTCTACATTCCTGAGTTCCAAGGAGGAATCTATGTACTCTTGAAGGCCAATGGAAGCGGTGGTTTAAGTTTTTATGTACCGGGCTTTGACTTCTACGTAAACGGTTTCCATATTTATGGTAACTTCCAGTATGTAAATGGCGCGCTATACTTCAGCGGTGGTGTTGAAATTCCCGGTGGTGGTGCGGGCAGTGTGGACTACTTGTATGCAACATCCCGCGGTATAGATAGTTGTTCAGTTACCCTGCAGGATATCTATATAAATGGTTTCCATATCGTTTATGCTAACGGAAGGTTTGCTTCTAATCCCGGCAGAATCATTCTTAGTGGAAACTTTGACCTTTCCAATCTTTCGAACTTTATAGGCGTTAATAACATTTATTTCAGCAACTTAATGATATCTTCTGATGGAAGGTTTCTCGGATGCGAGCTTGTGGGTGTTCAGAACTTCCATATAGGTGAATTCTTCGCCTTTTCAGGAGAGTTTGGATTCTTTGAGAATTATCTTGTGATCTATTATGCTGTGATCGACTTTTCTAATCTCTCGACGGTCAACGGAAGAGTCAGTTTTGAAAATATTGCAATTTCTTATGACGGCCAAATTGTTTACGCCTCTGCAATTGGACTTGAGTATTTGAATGCTGGCATTTTCCATGCCTCGGGATGGGTCTACTTCGTCAATAGCGGAGTAAGTGTAACAGGACGAGTTGAGCTTGACAATATTGGGTATGCATACGTAAGGGATCTCCTTCTTGATAGTAACGGAAATATCCTCGATCTTGCAGAAGCAGGTTGCAGTTTCACCATTGGTGGATATGGATTTACAGGAAGTTTAAGCTTTCCAGCAAACAATAGAATCTACTTTGAAGGAAGTATTCATTTGCCTGTTTTCTTGAGTGGAGATGCATCGGGGTCAATTCTTCTTGAAAGAACACCCGATGGGACGGGTGGAGTGCTCGATCTCGGCTACAACGTCCTTGCCGGTTCCCTTTCCATTCCAGAGTTTGAAATGGGAGGTTACCACTTCCTTGGTGGGGCATTTGCCTTTGATTCGATTGGCGTTGAAGGAACAGCCAGGATAAATGTACCTGAAGTGTGTGAGGTAGAACTTAGTATGTCTTTCAATTGGGATGGAACTTTCAACTATGCTTATCTCGCGGCTACTGGGATGAATATTCCAATAGGTAGTACAGGGCTCTTCATAAACGGTATAGGTGGCGGAGTATATCACTATGTTGATCCTTACGAATACTGGATGTTTGTCTTAAGTGGCCTTGTATCTGATCCTGTGAGGGCACTGGCTCTTGATGCCACTATTGAAATCACCACTGATGGTAGGGTTTCCGGCCTTGGGCACCTCATGATTGCACAATATACATGGGCTTCTGCCGGATTTGATGTTTATACAACTCAGGGATATCTTGATGCCTTCGCTTGGCTTGGTGAGGATCCGTCGGAAGGCATCTCCTTCTGGGGGTGTTACATACGTGGTCAAGATTCCGTGTATTACAACTGGATTAACGTTGATGCCTGGGGGAAAGGCGATCTGGGTGTAAGTGTGTGGTTTGTCAGTTTTAATGCATGGTTTGGATTTGCCTATGATCTCTCAGAATGGCCCTTTGTATATGGTCCTTATTGGAGGCAGAAGTTATATAACAGCGGAATTGGTGCCTCTGGCTTAGCTCTTGGATATCTGGCAGGGATTAATGTGACTTGGAACCCTGCAAGACACCGTTTTGACTACGATGTTTGGTGGGGTCCTGTGGATGAGCAAAATCCAGGGAATGCTCCCTTTGTAAGTGATTTAGTATTTGTAGGACCATATCCCGATTTAGGTCTCGATTTTGACTATGTGGGCGGAGAGCAGTATATAAGACCTTACGATACTTATGAGGTCCCTGGTGGATACATGTGGGTAAACATGGGTGCTGACAATACGGGATACTTCAACTTCAACTACTTTGGAAACTCGGGAATTGTTTATGTAGGGCTCTATATTAATTCTTCAGAGGTACAGACTGTCTATCTTAAATATGGAGTTGCTGGGGAATACAAGCTTTTTGAAGACGGAATTGTTGTGAGCTCTGGCAGTAACGGATATGCCCAGCCCGACCAGTTTACACAGGCTTTGGTTTTTTACCAGCCTGGTTGGAAATTTATAATGTTCAAGGTAAGGAAGTCATTTGACCAGTGGGGTATTTACTTGAGAGTAACCGATGCCAACGGTAATATCATTGATGGCGTTTCTTACCAGCCCAACAGGCCTGATCAGGTGGTAGATTATCATGACAGAGCACTCTCCTGGGATATCTATAGGTTTGATAGGCAAAATAATGTGACCGTTGAAGGAGGAAAGTTTGTTCTTAGGGCAGAGGGTAGGCCTCTGAGATTAACCTACATGAAAGATAAGGCACACTATCCAAGGATTGACTTCCCCTCTTTCAAAATTAACTTTATGCTGAATGGTGTCGCAAGGAACGATTCAACCCTTATTTTGATGACCGACTCTACACTTCAAAGGTATTACGGCGTCCTCTTCTACTATCCTTCCAAGGGTGACTTAATGGAGGGTGAAATCCTTGGTGCGGGCACAAAAACCGGTGTGAAAACCAGTTTTGAAGTTGGAAAGTGGTATACTCTTGAGTTTGTGTTTGAACCCGAATCCCTCTACCTCTACACCTATGAGTTCAGCAGATCCAGGCCTATAAGGCCTTTATTCTCCTTTAAACTCAATGATGATTGGGACCCGGCTTTCTATGCAAGCGTTGGAGGCGATGACAACGTCCTCTATCTGGACAACTATGCAGTAAGACACGATTGGAAAACTACGATGATAAATATTGAAACACCTCATCCTTACCCGAATAATGCCAGGTTGACCTGGACCATAGAGGATACCTCAGCCTCCTTTATGAGACTTCACTTTGAAAACTTTAGCACGGACTACTGGGATTCGCTTTATATAAAGGACCATCTCGGTAGAGTCTGGTATACATATAATGGCCCTGCGCTTGGTAGTTTCTCCACGCCGCCTATACCTTCCAAGAAGGTTATTCTTGAACTCCATTCGGATAATGTCACAAACGATTATGGCTTTAAGGTAGATTATGTGAGGTTGAGGAAGGATGTTCCTTACTTCTATAGTGCAGAGTGGTATATCTCCACTCCTTCTCCCGTTCCTAACAACTGGGATTCTACATACATGATAAGCATTCCTGATGCCAAGGCAATTAAGGTTTGCTTTAAGAATTTCAATATGAGCATAACCGATTCGTTAAGTGCCGATTCGGTAATTCTCTACGATGGCAATGGAAATAGGTATGGTTCTTACACGGGTAACCTCGGTACTTTCTTCGCAATAGCCATTCCTGGTAATACGGTAAATATAAGAGTAAAGACCGATAACGTTCTCCAATCCCAGGGATTTACGGTTCCATATGCGGCTTACATAACGGATGACTATACCGGTGTATACGATAAGCCTGTGGCAAAAGCTACAGAGGAAGGAACTATAATCAAAGGAAACATATTAAAACTCTCAATTTATTCCACTGGTGGCAACGTAAAGGCTGTAATCTACGATGTCCTTGGTCGTTCAGTAATATCTGGTAACTACTTTGTGAATAAGGAAACGAGATCTCTTGATGTGGATGTTTCAAAACTCTCTTCTGGTGTGTTCTTCTTGAGGGTTTATGACGAAGATGGTAAAGAGATTGCTTCAAAGAAGTTTTTAAAGGTTAGATAAAGGAGGCAGGCTATGAAAAAATACATTTTAATATCAATATTCTTGCTTTCAGGTTTTGTCTTTGGTTTTGACCTCAGGTCCCTTCTTGTTTTTCCAAAGACTAAGGATGCCACTTTGGAAGTCAATTACCATTACACGAGAAACTCAAAGTACATTTCTGAAGAGAGGGATCTGAAAGTAGTCTACAGTCTGGGTAATCCAGCTACTTTGGCGATTTTTGACGGTGAAAAAGCGCTTGGCACGATTTACTATGACAACAGTGGTAAGGTTGTGAAGCAGGAATTCCAGGGTCAAGTTTACGAAGGAGTTAATCTGGAGCTTAAAGGCACGATGCCGGATTATAAGGAGATTGGGAAGAAGTTTGAAAGCTACAAGGGTAAAAGTGTACTTGTAGTAACCTCTGTGAGGGAACATTCTCAGGAGGATACTAAAGGCCATCTAATTATGCGAACGGTTGTTAACTCTACTAAAAAAGATTATTACGACGAAGAGACGGGGCTCCTTGTAAGACAGGAAATTACTACTGATGTGGTTCAGAGGACTTTCACGGTCTTTGACAAAGAGAAGCCGTTGAATGAGAGGTCAAACCGAATTACCGAATTGTTGGAGATGAAGTAGGGGTAAATTGGGCGGGTCCCCCTTTGGGGGACCCGCCTAAAGACTGCTAAACTACAAAGTTATTTTAAAATGTGGTTTAAGACAATAGAAGTTGACATTTTAAACTGGTTAATTTATATTTAGATTATGCAAAAGTGGTCTTTGAAGTTAAAAATCTTTTTCCCAACAACAAAGCGCAGGGAAATCGAAATTACATTCCGACCGTGGGCGTTGAAATTGTTTTCTGCTTTTTTAATTCTTGGGGTTTGCGCCTTTGGCTTTGCCCTTTACAGGTATTTGAGTCTTGAGATTGATTACCACAAAAGTTTAATCTTAGAAAAGGAAAATACCACTTTGAAAAAAGAGATAAAAGCACTTAGAAATAAAACAGTACGTCTTGATAAGATGCTTGCCGAGCTTTTACAGCAAAATAACAGGCTCAGGGCTGCCGTAGGACTTGACCCTGTGCCCAAAGAGATTGCCCTTATGGGTATGGGTGGAAACATTGAAGAATTGCCTGTTGTAGAGAAAGACGAGAAAAAGTATGTAGAACAGGAGATTGAAAGACTTCTTAATTTAGCTAATTTTCAACTTCAAAGTTTTTCTGAAATAGCAAAGAAATTTGAAGAAGATCAGAGGATCAGGGATCATACGCCAACGATTATCCCAGCTGCTGGATATTTTACTTCTGGCTTTGGTATGAGAAGGGATCCCTTTACAGGCCTTCCCGCTTTCCATGAGGGTATTGATATCTCTGCTCCGCCGGGGACTCCTGTGGTTGCACCTGCTTCGGGAGTTGTCACCACTGTAAGGTGGGATCGGGGATATGGTCTTTGGGTGGAAATTGACCATGGCCTCGGGGTAAAAACAAGGTATGCACACCTCTTAAGGGCAAGGGTTTCCCCCGGGCAATATGTTAAGAGGGGGGACGTCATTGCCTATGTGGGTAATAGTGGAAGGTCAACTGCTCCCCACCTGCATTACGAAGTTAGAGTAAATGATAAGCCGGTGAATCCTGTAAACTATATCATACCTGCAGGCGTTTATTACGATTAAAATTCAAAAAATCTCTGTTTTATAATCCCATAAGTTTAGTTTAGAATTAACACATGAAGAAGGGAGTGATTTGCATTTTTTTGCTATGGGGTAACTTATTTGCCTATTCTTTTGGCAAAAACAAGTTCCAGACAAGAACATATGAATTTCGAATTTACGAAACTCAGAACTTCAAAATATTCTCCTACTCAAAGGATGATTTTATTGTGAAATTTGCGGGGGTAGTACTGGAAGAAGCCTATAGTGAATACGTTTCGACCTTGGGAATTTCAATAGAGTCAAAGATCCCCGTTATTATATACAATTCCCCAAAACACTTCTCAGAGACCAACGTCATACCCGATGTAATAGAAGAGGGTATCGGCGGATTTACAGAAATATTTAAAACACGGGTTGTAGTTCCCTTTAACGGTTCATATGTAGATTTTAAACATGTTTTAAGACACGAGCTTGTTCACGTGTTTCAATATGCAATGTTAAGGAGGGGGAAACGCTCTACTCTCGAAGGAATACTGACTTCTCAAGTTCCGCTTTGGGCTACAGAAGGAATGGCAGAGTTCCTTTCCATAGGCTGGTCTCCTGATGCAGAAAGGTATGTTAGGAACCTCATACTTTCCGATAAGTTGCCTTCTCTTGTTGAGTTAAACTATTACGGGGGTTATATTGTATACAAATTGGGACAGCTTTTTTACAAATATTTGCAGGAAACTTACGGTACAGAGAAAATAGCGGAGTTCTATTCCCTTCTTGTTTATACCAACTCTGTAGACCGGGCTTTTAAAAAATCCTTCGGAATTTCTCAAAAAGAGTTTGACTTGCGCTTCAAGGATTATATTCGAAGGAATTTCTATCCGATATTCGGGGTTACCACAACTCCCGTTAATTTGAAAAAATATTCTGATCACGAAAAACTCGGTAATTTTTACAATGTTGCTCCTCTCGTAAGCCCTGATGGAGGGGGTCTATACTTTATACAAGAAAAGATGGGTGATTTTTATATAGTAAAGCACTCCGTCGCTACAGGGGAGAGATTAAAGGTTGTATTTAAGAGCTCCAAAATACCTGATTTTGAAAACATACATATTCTCAGGCCTTCCCTTTCTATAAGTGGTGATGGTAGGTTCATAGTCTTTTCTGCCCAATCAGGAGAGGGTGATAAGATTTACATCTTTGATACACGCAGAAACAAAGTCATAAAGAGCATAGGTTTTGACGTAGATGCCATTTACACCCCTTTTATATCGGAGGATGGACGGAAGATTGTTTTTGTGGGACTTAATGATGGCCGTTCTGATATTTATTTGTATGAGTGGAAGAAGGGTGAACTTTCAAAATTAACTGATGACCCTTGGGATGATAGAGACCCCTGCTTTGATGGTAAAGGAGATGTGCTCTTTGTTTCTGATAGATTTTCTGAAGATTCTGTGAACTCTTTTAAGTATGGTGCATATTCAGTTTATAGACTGAATCTGGAAACACAAGAAATTGTACGGATCACTGATTACTATGGTGAGCTATCACAGCCCCTATGTCATGAGGATACTTTGCTCTACTTTATTGCCCGAGATGGTTTTTCTGCGTTGAATCTCTTTGTTAAAAATTTAAATAGCGGAGATGTTCACAGGATTACAGATTTTCCAACGGAGCTTAAATGGTACACTGTATCGAAGACGGGGAAAATTATTGCATCAGTTCTCTTTGGCAACGGATACGATGTGTATGAAGTGAGGAACCTTGTGAAAATAGAAGATTCAACTTCTTATGTTTTTTACACTTTTGTAGATACTTTAAAAGTTGCATTAAAGGCTTATACGCCAAAATTTTCCTTGGACTGGATCTATGGAAGTGCAGCCTATGCGACAATTACTGGTTTCCAGGGGACCGTTGCCTTTGGCATCTCTGATGAACTGGGCGACCATCAAATTCAGTTTGCTACAGATCTTTCTGGTGATATCTTAAACTCCAACTTTGAACTGGATTATTTTAATCTCAAAGGGAGGAGTGATAGGGGCTTTTCCTTTTACCAGTTGTGGGACGCTGGATACATTTCGTATGATACAGTTCTGGTGTCGAGAACCCTGGGGTTGATGTTGATGCAAATTTATCCTCTTTCGAGGAATCGTCGTTTTGAGTTTGGCTTAAGTTTTGAAAGTCAGACCAATTACTACTTTTGGGAAACTCCCCTTGGGAACTTCATAGAATTAGCTGATTTACAGAAGAACAGATTACTTACCGGTCTTTACAGTGCCCATGTATTTGACAACGTTTATTACAATTACATTCAAGACCCTATTAATGGTGTGCGTTATTATGTAGGAATTTTCAGAACGATACCCTTTGATGTGGATCTTGGAATTTTGGTGACAGATTTAAGGCATTATTTTGCTTTTTCTGAAGATTACTTGATTGCCACCAGGCTAAAAGTTATGAGTTCTTTCGGAAAGGATAGATATTATTTCACCTTTGATGGAATAACCGACCTTAGGGGTACGGAGTTTGCCGAATATATAGGCAACAAATATCTTATATTTAACACAGAGTTTCGATTTCCCTTTGTTAAGAGATTGAGCCTTGGCTTTCCCCTACCTATTGATATTTCAGGAATAGGTGGGGTCTTGTTTTTTGA
>JASEFR010000002.1:57706-62309 GCA_030019025.1 bacterium | reverse complement strand
TTTGATGCTGGTTTGTGTACACTGAAGAATTATCGCGAACTTCAACTTTTTGAACAGTTTCCCAAATTAAAAGATTTGAAGGCAGATTTTGGCTATGGTTTGAGAATGTGGTTGGGATTTGCGAAATTGAAGGTTGATTTTGCCTACAATACAGATTTAGTTAATGTCTTTAAACCTGTAAAAGTAAATATTTCCCTTGGGTTCGATTACTAAGGCTTTAATTGATTGAACAGGTCTTAGCGTTTACAATTACAAAAAGGAGGATTTTATGAAAAGTTTAATATTTGAAGCACTCTCTATTCTTCTTCCTGGGTTTTTATTTGCCCAGCAGCCTCAAAGCGGAGGAAGTTTTCTCGTTTCTCTTCTTCCTCTTATTTTAATTTTTGTGATTTTCTACCTTCTTTTGATTTTACCACAGTCAAGATATGAGAAAAAGCGTAAAGAAATGTTGGCTTCATTGAGGAAAGGCGATAGGGTTGTAACCACGGGTGGAATAATTGGTACAATTCAGAAGATAGACGAAAACGTTATTACACTTAAAGTTGCTGATAATGTCAATATAAAGATTGAAAAGCAGGCGGTAAGGGCCGTCCTCGAGAAAGGAGGAGAGGAGTAATTTGGTTAAGCCTATCAAAATTTTTGACGACCCGGTTTTGAGATTAAGGGCAGAAGAAATCAAAGATATAAACAGTAAAGAAGTGTTTGAAATTGCTGGTGACCTCATCGAAACCCTTAAAAATCAGGGAGGACTTGGGCTTGCTGCTAACCAGATAGGGATAACAAAGAGAGTTTTTGTTATCAATTCAAAAGAACTAGATTTCGGTTCAGATTACAGGATATTCTTAAATCCTAAAATAAAATATTTGGAAGGGCTGGCGGTTGATGAAGAGGGGTGTCTCTCTATACCGGGTTTATATGCGGAAATAGGTCGGCCGGATTACGTCGAGATTGAGGCAATAGAACTTAAATCGAACGGTAAATTTAAGGATTTGAAAATTAAAGTGGAGGGCTTTCTTGCCAGGGTTTTTCTGCATGAGATAGACCATCTCGACGGTGTTCTTTTCGTAGACTATCTCGATGAAGAAACGCGAAGAATTTTACTGGCAAAATGGAGGAATGAATACAATCGTTTCTCCTTATAAGTGGTGTTTTCTTGGCAGTGGATATTATGCTCGTGAGGTTCTGAAAGAGCTATATTATTCAAATTTTAAGCCGAATCTTGTGGTTACAACGCCTGATAAACCTGCGGGCCGTGGAAGAAAAGCAACTCCAAATCCCGTGAAGGATTTTGTTATCGATACCGGAATCAGCTTGATGGAAATCGGGAAAATAAATGATCCCACTACCTATGAGATTTTAAAAGAAAAAAATTTTGATTTTTTTGTGGTTTGTGACTTTGGTAAGATTTTAAAGGAGCCTTTTTTAAGGATTGCGAAGTTTCCCACTCTTAATATACATCCATCTCTTCTTCCTCTCTATAGAGGCCCTGCTCCCATTGAAAGAGCTTTAATGGATGGAGTGAGTATGACAGGGGTTACAATAATTGAAATGACCATGGAAGTTGACGCAGGTCCGATTGTGTTGAGTAAGGAAATTCCTGTAACGGATGACGATACAAAGGGGACATTACTGGAAAAACTTTCAAAACCTATTCCAGAAATGTTGAGAAAAGTCTTTTACGGATACTTTAATAATAGTGTTTTCCCAGAGCCACAAAGTGGGATGCCCACCTACGCCCCGAAAATCTCAAAAGAGGAACTTTTCATCTCTTGGCACGAACCTGCCATTAAAATTTTTAATCGTGTGAGAGCGTTATCACCTGTTCCTGGGGCGAGGACTTATTTGGAAGGTGAGCTGGTTAAAATTTTTAAAGTTAAAATTTCCAATCCTGTTTTTCCCTTGGCCCCGGGAGAAATTAAAGTTTTTGCAAGCAGTCTTTTTGTAGGTACAGGAGATGGAATACTGGAAATAATTGAGTTACAGCCAGCGAGTAAAAGGATTATGCTGGCGAGGGATTTTGTTGCAGGAAGAAGAGTGGATGGTAAATTTTTTGGATCAAAGGAGGTCTTAAGATGAAACTGTTGGAATATGCCTCTAAGGAGGTCCTTTCTAAGTATGGAGTACCGGTGAAAAAGAATAAATTGTGCAAAAGCTTGGATGAAGTTAAGTCTGTTTTAGATGAGTTCGCCTTTCCGATAGTAGTAAAAGCCCAAGTTCCCGTTGGTGGAAGGGGAAAAGCGGGAGGTATTAAGGTTGCAAAGAACAAAGAAGAAGCGGTGCAGGTTGCTTCTCAAATTCTTAATATGGAGATTAAAGGGTTGCCTGTCAAAAAGGTTCTTGTTGAAGAAGCGGCCAGAATTAAAGAGGAGCTTTATGTAGGTATTGTACTTGATAGGGGAAGTAAGAGAAACGTTGTGATGGTTTCAAAGGAAGGTGGAGTTGAAATTGAAGAGGTTGCGAGAACTAATCCAGAAGCCATTGTTAAACTTCCACTTCATCCATATCTGGGCCTTCAAGATTATGAAGCAAAATATTTAGCTTTCAAACTATCTGATAATCCAGATGTTGCAAAAAGAATTCAATCTTTTATTAAAGCTTTATACCGGCTCTATGTGGAGACCGATGCTCAGTTGGCTGAAATAAACCCGTTGGTAGTAGAAGAAGATGGTAATGTGATTGCGCTCGACGCGAAGATTATTATAGATGATAATGCCCTATACAGACACCCAGAACTTGAAGCCTTGAGAGATATGGATTATGAAAATCCTGAGGAGCTGGAAGCGAAGGCGAAGGGACTGTCCTTCGTTAAACTTGACGGAAATATCGGTTGCTGTGTTAACGGGGCTGGCCTTGCTATGGCTACTATGGATGTGATTAAACTTTATGGTGGGGAGCCGGCCAATTTTCTCGATGTTGGAGGGAGCTCAAGCCCTGAAAAGATTAAAAATGCCATGGAACTTATCCTTAGAGACAAGCGGGTGAAGGCTGTTTATATAAACATCTTTGGAGGGATTACAAGATGTGATGATGTGGCAACGGGTCTTGTGCAGGCTTACAAGGAGTTGAACATAACCTTACCAATAGTAATTAGGCTTACAGGGACTAATGAAGACAAGGCGAGGGAGATTCTTAACAAGTCTGGGCTTCCATTGTATGGTGTTTCAGGTATGGCAGAAGGAGCTAAGTTGGTTAGTGAGCTTGCCTCCAAATGAAATTATTTCTTTTGTTTTCAATCCTTGGAGAGGTGGATTCCTTATTCTGGGAACCACTGGACTCCTTAATTTCAAAGGGCCTTGAATACACTTATGCTGAGAAATATACAGAAGCCACCTTCTACTTTGACCTTGCTATTAAAAATTACCCAGCAAGTCCTATAGGATATTTATATAAAGCTGGGCTCCTCGACCTCTATATGATAGATTTCGAAACTGATATTTATGAGGGGACTTTTTATGAACTTCTTGATAAAGCGGTGGAGTTGTCGCGCAAGATAAGGGAAAAGGCTAACCCAGATTCTCAACTAATTGCTTGGAGTTATTTTGCTGAAGGTTCAGCCTTCGCCTATAGGGCGATACGAAAAGGTAGAAACAGGGAATACATTGCTGCCTTACAATATGGGCTTAAAAGCCTTGAACTTTTGAGAAAGTGTATTGAAATTGACTCCACTATTTACGATGCTTACTTACCCCTTGGTGTTTTTGAATTTGCGATGACTAAAATTCCCTCTGCTTTTAAATGGTTATTACCCGGAGAGTACTCCAAGGAAGAAGCTCTAAGGATGATTGAACTATCTACAACAAAGTCAAAGTATATTAGTATAGTTGCCTTGAATGCCTATGTATGGGTTCTTGCTTACGACAACCAAAACGATTCTGCTTTAAAAATTGCAGAAAGGCTTGTGGAAAAGTATCCCACTTCTCGCACCTTTAGGTGGACGCTTTCTTATGTGCAAAGGCGAATGGGACTTTGGAGAGAAGCACTCAAAAATCACGAGGTTATTCTTTATCTGACCTTACGAGATCAGCCATGGAATAGTTATAATGTTGGAATTTCGCTTTACTACCTTGCAATTTGCAGTTATATAGTTGGAGAAAAGAGAAGGGCTTTGTTTTACGCGGAAGCTTGTAAAAACGAGCTATCAAAAGTAACCGAAGATAAGCCTTTAAAGGGTAGGATATTAAGGGTAGTTAGTAATCTTTCAGAGAGACTTGATAAATATAGGGGAAAAAACCTTTATGTTGATCCTGCGGGGGTGGAAAAGTATGTCCCGTAAAAAGATTTTTTTTACATCCAATCTCGTAATAAATGTGAGGGAATACCTTGAGGATTTTGATGTAGAAGTTTATGACGGGGAGCCACCTATCCCGAAGGAAGTTTTAAAGGAAAAGGTAAAGGATGTAGATGGACTGGTAGTCCTCCTCACTGATAAAATCGACTCAGAGATTCTTGACAACGCTCCGAAACTCAAGATAGTGGCAAATTATGCTGTAGGATATGATAATATAGATATAGCAGAATGTACACGGCGCAGAATTGTTGTTACCAATACCCCCGATGTGCTTACTGATGCCACCGCTGAACTTGCCTGGGCACTTGTTTTTGC
>JASEFR010000002.1:28314-57696 GCA_030019025.1 bacterium | reverse complement strand
GTAGCAAGAAGAGTGGTGGAAGCTCACAAATTTGTAGAGAAGCGTTTATGGAGAGGATGGTCTCCAACACTATACCTGGGACTTGAGCTCAGGGGTAAGACCCTTGGTGTTGTTGGTACAGGCAGAATAGGTCAGGCCTTTGCCCTAAAGTCTTCGGGTTTCAAAATGGAGGTGGTCTATTATAACAGAAGACAAAACGAGGTACTGGAAAAGGAGTTGGGTGCGAAAAGGGTTGAACTCGATGAATTGTTGAAGGTATCTGATGTTATTTCCCTTCACTTACCACTTACACCTGAAACCTATCACCTAATTGGCGAAAGGGAATTTAACATGATGAAACCCAATGCGATTTTCATTAATACCGCAAGAGGAAAAATAGTGGATGAAAGGGCTCTAATAAAAGCCCTTAAGGAGAAGCGTATTTATGGAGCAGGACTTGATGTTTTTGAGTTTGAGCCACAGGTTTCTGAAGAGTTTTTTGAGCTTGATAACGTTGTGATGCTTCCTCACATTGGAAGTGCGACCGTTGAGGCAAGAACACGAATGGCTGAGCTGGTGATTGAAAATTTGAAAGCTTTTTTCAGTGGTAAAGTTCCCCCTGCTGTTGTAAATAAGGAGGTCTATGGCGGATAAAGTTGAATTTGAAAAGGTTTCTGTGAAATTCAATGAAAGATGGTATGCACTTAGTAATGTTTCATTCACAATCAAAAGGGGTGACTTCGTTTTCTTCGTGGGACCAACTGGGGCTGGAAAAACGACAATACTGAGGCTAATTTATGGAGACATATTTCCTACTGATGGAGAGGTGAGAGTGGATGGTTATCCTCTCAAAAGGATTAGCAAGAAAAAGCTCCTTGAATTGAGAAAGGGTATGGGAATTGTTTTTCAAGATTTGATGCTTCTTGAAGATCGGACTGTCTTTGAAAATCTTGCACTGCCAGTGAGATTGAAAGGTGATGAGGACGTGATGAAAAAAGTTGTTTTAGGACTAAAAGATGTTGGGCTTACTTATAAATCTAACGATTTTGTCTCTTCTCTTTCCCGTGGCGAACAGCAGAGGCTTGCCCTTGCAAGGGCAATGATTAACGATCCTGATCTATTGCTTGCCGATGAACCGTTTAGTAACCTTCATGCCAGTGACATTGAATGGCTGATTGAAAAGATGAAAGCTTACAACGAACTTGGAGTTACGATTTTGCTTTCAACTCACAATATTGACGTGATAGCGAAGGTTCCGAAAGCAAGGGTCTTCAGAATTGAAGAAGGGAGATTAAAAATTGAAAATTAGATTCTATCTTGAAGAACTTGTTCACATTTTTAAAAAGTCAATCAGTGACTTTATCTTCCTTGCTGTAATTTACTTCCTTACCCTTTTAATTTTTTCCAGCCTTACACAGTTTTACGTCTACCTTTCGGGTCTTCAGAATGAATCCTTTAAGGTTAGTTTCATGAAAGTATTTTTTGAAGACGGGGCAAATCCTGAGGTTATTAATACGATCAAAGCCTATGCAGAGCATCTTTCCGCGGTGGATAAGGTGGTCTATGTCAGTAAAGAAATGGCAAAGGCTGAATTTGCCGAACGTTTCCCCAAGTATTCTGGCCTTCTTTCAATATTCCAGGAGAGTCCATTTCCACAAAATATTGAGTTAAGATTTAACGAAAAGAGCCTTGGAGGCGATTTGATCAACGACCTAACAGACTTCTTTTCCAGATTCCCTTTTGTCTCCAATGTACAGCATAATTACACATCTGCTTTAAAGATTTACAAACTAAGAAAATCTATGCTTCTTGCAGGATTCTGGCTCTTTGTCTCCTTTCTAATCCTTTACATTCCACTGAATCTTTCTTTCATGAGAAGTATCTTTGGAAGGGAAAAGAAGCTCTTTGACCTTGTAGAGTATCTTGGTTATGAAAAACGGGGGCTCGAAATAACTTTTGTTGTGGCTTCAGCAATACCCCTTGTTCTCGTTTCTATTTTAATATTAGCAGTTTTTAATCAGATCTCGAAGATGCTCCATATACCCCTCTATCCCGTTTACCTTCTTCTACTGTTTTTCCTTCTACTTCAATTAATTTTCAGCGTTGATGTGCTTGAAAAATGAAGGCTTTGCTAATTTTTGTACTCCTTGCTGAAACAGCGGATATAGAAACATCCAGACAGCAACTGGAACGGCTTAAAAAAGAGTTTCAGGAGACGAAAAGAAAGATTGCGCAGATGGAGACGAAGATGAAGAGTGCAGAAGAAGAGCTCGAGAGAATTACAAAAAAAGAAAATGAGATAATGAGCTTTATTGAAAAACTAAATAGAGATATAGCTTCCATTCAAAACGAGATTGCAAAATTGGAAGTGCAGATCAAGCAGAAAGAAGAAGAGCTTTACGAGCGCGCTGATAGGATTAAGTTTAGTCTAAATTTGCTGTACCAAACTCCCCCTGAAAACCAGATTTTGAAATTTTTACCCTCTGAAGAGGAAGAAAAGGAGGTTTTTTATCTCATTGATTATGTTATTAAAAGTGAAAAAAGGGAGAGAGACAGGGCAGTGCAGATTTATAACGAACTTAAAGCGTACAGAGATTTAAGAAACGAAAATCTTGAATTTGTAAAGGCAATGAAGGAGGAGGTTGTTGATCAGAAGAAGAACCTTGAATATTTAAAAGTTCAAAAGGAGAAACTTTTAGCTTCTTTAAAAAAGAAGAAGCTCACGGAGGAAAAGAGGCTTGCAGAACTTGAGAAAGCTATTAAAGAGATGGAAGCTTTGATAACGAGGCTTGAAAAGGAGCAGGAAAGGAAGAGGAAGGAAGAGCACGTTGTTGCGAAAAGTCCAACAGGGAAATATCCCTGGCCTGTGAAAGGAAGGGTGGTGATGGAGTACGGAACTATTGTAAATCCAAAGTATGGCACAAAAATATTTAATCCGGGTGTTGATATTGAGGCGGCGCCGGGGAGCTCCGTTTTGGCTATTGATGATGGAGTTGTTATCTTTGCTGGAACCGTGACGGGGTATGGAAATACCGTTATTATTGACCACGGTGGGTTCTTTTCAGTGTATTCGTATTTGCACAGAATGAATGTTTCCACTGGCAGCAGAATTGTAAGAGGTCAAGTAATTGGTTCCGTTGGAACTTCAGATCACTACTTTGGGTCGCGCCTCCACTTTGAAATCCGTGACCGCGGTAAGGCTGTTAATCCTTTGCTTTACTTGGATTAATTAAGGTAAAGAAATCTTCCTTTTTCAATATATTTGCCACTTTTAAATATGTAGAAGTAAACTCCCGAGATGGGCAATTTTATTTGATAAAATTTCTCCACCTTTCCTTCCTCTTTGATTTGGCGAATGAGACGTCCCTGAGCATCGAATACTCTTAATTCGGGATTTTTGGCGGAGATGAAGAAGATGGCTGACCTTTTCATGACTGGTTGAATTTTAATAGTTGGAACATTTCCTATATCAACAATGGAGGTTGATGTTTGTTTGAAATAAATCTTTTTTAGATTGCTGTAATTTCCAGCACCGTATTGATTCGAAAAGGCTCTTACCCTAATGTAGTACTCTCCTTCTTCAAGATTCTTCAATGTGTAAAAGGTGTCAGTTATTTCTGAGAACGTTAAGATTGATTCCCAGTTAACAACAGGGTAAACATCGTCAATGTAAATCCCTTCTCCAGTGACATAGGCATCGGTCATGTAACGAACCCTGAAATAGACACTTTTTCCTGCATAGTTAGAAAGATCGTATTTCTTGTAAACCCAGTTTGAGCTTTGCCCAGTTATTCTCTCACTTTCTAATGGTAACCATTCACGTAAATTTTCGGATATCTCAATAATGGCACATCATAGTCTGTTTCAATGTCATAGTAGGTCCACAGAGTAAAGCTGTCTCCGGGTTCAACATAATAAGGATATTTTGTCCTTGCCTGGCAGATAGCATAATTGGTTTGAGGAGATACAAGGGATTTTGAAGCCGAGTGGTATCTTTGCGTAGATTGAGAAAAGTTTTCTATGACCCATAAGTCTAAATTAGCTTCAAAATTTTCTATAATTTTATTTTGCCCTTTTAGAATCTGAATTTCATAAGAAGCTGGCTGGTTAAAATAGCCGTTTGGAACGGTCCAAGCCAATTGAATAGAATCGGAAACAGTATCAGAGGGTGGGGAAGTTATCACAGGTGCAGGAGGGATTGTTTTCATGAATTGATAGATGGAATCCCCCTTTTGCAATAGGTAAAGTGCTCCTCTAAAGTTTTCTCTTTTAATGTAGGATAAATCTGCAGTATCTTGGTAAAAATCGGTTCCTATTTCAACGGTGAACGCTAAGCAAGGTGTTCCTTTTACATAAGTGTACCAGCCGTATTCCCAGTCTGTAGAACTTCCGGAAGTGGGGTATAATTCAACCGATTTTTCATAAGTGTAAGTTCCTCCATTTAATTTTCCTATGAGGCTTGCCATTGTGATTCCTATAGAATTGTACCAGTCATCGTGGGGTGTGGCATCGTTTTTATGACCCCATGGAGCAAGGACCAGCTCAGAATAGGAATGATAATCCAATATTGTCACAAAGTTGCGTGATTTAATGAATTCGGAGTATGCCCAAATTTCCTTAGCAGAATGCTGGTGTTTTCCGCAAAAGGTCTCCTTAGAAGGGTTATGGGAAGTAGAACTTGAGTTTATCACCCCCCATCCATCTACTGCGTTGCTGTCACATATACCATTATAGTTCCTGTTAGGGTCTGTTCCTATTGAGTCCCTATAGGGTTCTCTGTTTTTTCTCCAGGAAATTCCTCCTCCGCCGTAGTCGTAAACATATCCATCCACATTTATGACAGGGAATACCCATATTTCTCTACTATTTACAATGTTTGTTATGGTCTGATCTTGACCATACCCGGAAAGCAGTGTATCTATTATGAATAGAGGAGCCTCAACACTTGCCCACTCCCTTGCATGGTGGCAACCAGAAAAAAGTTGTTCTGGTTCTTCTTCATCTTCTGAAACATTGTCTGAAATTTTAACCCCGTAAATCCATCTTCCTTCATAAGTGGGCCCTATGCTCTCGATTTTACAAATTGATGGGTGACTTAGGGAATAGTTCCTGAGTAAAGTTGTGATTTGCTCGTAAGAATGGTAGCTATCTTTTACCTTTTTCTTTTCTTTTTCCAGATCAGGTATTCTTATTTCGTACTTTATGTCCAGCGATTTTATCCTTTGGAGTCCTTTTTCGTCAACCAGAAGATCATACCACTTTTTGGGCCCAACTCCCGTTATTTCTGGAACTTCACTTTTTGGAAAATATCTTAGAACCTTTTCTTCCAGTTCTTTATAATTTTTAACGTGGACTCGGACTATTGAAAGTCTTTCACTACGTAACGTGGAAAACAAAACAAATATAAACATAAGGATTTTGCGAAACCCCATATTTCCTCCTATTGTTTCAAAAATTATAAATCGAGCTTTTGGGATTGAAAAACTTTCTCTGGACTTTATCTGCTTGGACCTGTTTTTAAATTCCATTCTTTTGTATTTATAATTCAAAAATAGGAACAAGGGGGTAAGATGAAGGATAAATTAGTAAAGCTTTTAGAGAGTTTGATCAGAGTTAAAAGTGTGAGCGATAATATTCCTGAATTGACGAGGATTATTGACCTTGTTGAGGAGGAATTGAAGGGTTTTGAAGGCCTTTTCTCTCGCAGGTACTTGGTGAACAATAAACCATCTATTTTTTACTCTTTCTACAACACCTATCACCCCGAAATCCTCTTTGTTGGCCATCTTGATGTGGTGAGTGGAAGGGATGAGGACTTCATACCCCGGAGAGAAGGTAACCTTTTATACGGTAGGGGTTCCATAGATATGAAGGGTTCCTGTGCGGTTATGATTGAACTAATAAAGGCATTATCTCAAGAAGAGGTAAAACCCAACGTAGGTTTTCTGTTTACTACGGATGAAGAGGTTGGTAGTGAAAATGGGGTTAAATACCTTGTTGAAAGAGAAGGTATTGGAGGAGAGTTTGTCATAATTCCTGACGGGGGAGAGGATTTCCAACTGGTGATTGAAGGAAAAGGGGTTTTCCACGTAAAGATCGTTGCCCGAGGTCTTGCTACCCATGGCTCAAGGGTTTTCGCCGGTGAAAATGCTCTTGATAAGTTGGTTCAAATTTATAATGAAATAAAGTCGCATTTTCACCCTGAACCTTGTGGCGATCCCGAGCACTGGCATAACACTATAAACTTGGGTAAAATGGTTGGCGGTGATTCTGCTAATAGAGTTCCCGACTACGGTGAAATGTATCTTGACATCCGTTTCGTTTATCCGTTTACTGTTAAAAAAATGGAAGAGCTTGTAAAGGGTATTGTATCAAAATATAAAGGGGTAGAATACGAGCTGATTTCAACGGGTGAAACGGTTTTTACTCCACAGGATAATCCGTATTTAATAAAATATAAGAGAATTGCCGAAGAAGTACTCAACAGAAAGCTTTCCTTCTCCAAAGAGCATGGTGCCACAGACGGTCGGTTCTTCTCCGAGAGAGGAATGCCTGTTTTAATTACCGCGCCGAAAGGTGGTAATATTCACGGTAATGATGAGTGGGTAGACTTGAATTCCTTAGAAGCTCTGTTTAATATCTTTTTCAGGTTTGTCAAGGAGAAATAGAACCCAACCTATTAAACTTAGAATTATTGTGGTAAGGTAATAGAAGAGTGAAAGCAGCAGTGACTTTTCTCTTCCTATAAGGTCGCCGTAGAGGATTATAAAAGCTCCTTCTCGCAGACCAAGGCCTGAAATCGTGATTGGAATCATGATAACAAAATTGATGATCGGTAGAAGGAGGATACTTTCCAAGAAAGGTATCTTTACCTTTAGCCCCGGGCTCATTACTATGGGAACTAATGAGAAAAATAGCTGTATTAGAATGGATACGGGGAGCATTTTTATAATAATGGGCCATTCACTGCGAAACTCGTAAATTGAGTTTAGAAATTTTATGATAGGAATTGTCATTCGCGTTCTTTTAATTTTGTTTACCCATGTGTAGAACTGCTTTGTAAATAGAAGGAGGTTGAGGGTTAAAAGCAGTAGAATACCTATTATCGTTAATTTCAAAAGGACTTTGGCTTTCATGGATAGTGTGATGGCAGCCAGGATGAGGTAGAAGAGTATTGCGTAAAATCCAGCTAGTCTATCTATAAAGGTTACTGCAAGAGCCACGGATACCCTACCACCTCTTCCAGCGTATATTGCCCTTATGATGTCAAGCCCTCCAGACGGGAGGAAATTGCCAGCAAATATGGAAATAAGGTAATACTTTAAGGCTTGTGGTAAACTAAGATATATTCCTCTAAGCTTGAGAAAAGCTATCCACCGATAAGCTGAAAGAAGGATCGCGATAAAGTAAATAAGTGTTGCAGGTATAAGGAAAAGGTAGTTGGTCGACCTTACTTCATAAATGAGTTTATTCCACTCGAGGCGAGTTAGTATCAAAATTAGTAGGCCAATGGAAACGATGATTTTTATGATGTTTGTTAATTTCCTCACGCCTCTTCTCCAATTAATAGAAGGAGTTTTTTTGTCTCTTCTCTGAGTTCAAAGCTGTTTAATTCTGCCCAGTTTCTGGATAAAAGAAAATTCACTTCTGCTCTGGTTCCTTCGTCAATGGGGATTCCGTTTTCACCATTTGTTAAACATTTTTTGCAAACAGGCATTTTCAATTCGCTCAGAAAATAGTCTGCTTTTCTTTGCTTACATCTGTAGCAGACCTCAAATTGGGGTAATAAACCCTCTTTCTTTAAATTTCTGACTACAAAGAATGAGTAAAGGTAAGGGCTTATGCGCTTAGTGTTGTTGAGAAATTTGAGAAAATTAAATAAATCGTCGTAAATTTCCCCACCTCCACCTACCGGAAAACTTTTTAGGACATATTGCGAAACTTTCGATGCAAGTTCGTATTTACTATAATCCTCGTGTAGATTTTGAAAGAGCGTAAGTATCTTGCCCTCCTTAACAATGTTAAATTCTCTGTCAGGTCTGTAATAGAAAATTAACTCACTTTCGGCAAAAAGTTCAAAAGACATCCTTAATGGGGATTTTAATCTCTTTGCACCTTTGGCAAGGAGTTTTAATATACCATTTTCCTTGGTTATCGCAGATAGAATAAGAGATGTCTCCATAAAGTCATCCGTCCTTAAAATTATTGCCTTGTCTTTTTTTAGCATTTGCTTTAATATTTAGTGATAAATTCCAAATCTTTTCGTTTTTCCAACTAATAGCTATTTTAAAATGTGCAGGATGAATAGCCAAATTTGTCGTTAGCATATATTCAAGGATGTTGCACTGTGGGTAGTAGTTCATTTTGAAGCTAATAGGGTTGAAAAAGGTAATTATTGTAATTTTCTCCATTTGGCCTTTCGCATATTGTAAAGTTAGACTCCGGGAATGGATTTTTACTGAATAGAGTTCAGGACATTTGCCGGAAAGGGTTGCACCTACAGTTATTGCACAACCTGAGGGTAAGATTCTACAGTACTCCAAGTATGATGCATTACGCGACCCTTTGTTGGTTAACCTCAGGTAAAAGCTCTCTCCTGTCTTTAAAATTCTTGATATATTGCAATCAAGAAATAGGCTTTTGTTTAAAACCCTTGCTTGAGCTGAAAAGTTCGTATGCTGTTCCCTCAAATGTATCTTCACAACACCAGTTTTATTAAGTGTTGATAAATAGGTATATAGCTTAAGGGGTTTTGTTGAACTCTTTGCGAACCACTCCCAGTAGACTTTGCCTTTATAGAAAATAAGAGGAGTTAAGAGAATATCGGCTGATTTAATCTGAAAAGGAAATCCTATTTGGAGCTTCTCTAATCCAATGGCGACAATAAGAGGTTGGCTCAAGCACAGATTATAACTGCTTTTACACTTTGAGTTGAATATTGGCTTAAGGGTGTAAGGTGAAATTTGTAGTTCGAATTTTCCTAAGGTTAACCAGCTGTTTCCGATGTATGCACCCCAGGATACACTGTCTGCGTATGAAGAGGCAAAATAGTTTTTAAAAGCAAGTTTCAAATAAGAGTTGAGTCCTTCTTGCTGGTGACTTATGTACATTTGAAGATGATATTTTTTGTCATCCTCAAATATGAATATCTCCTCAAGATAATCTATTTTTGATGAATCAATCCCAGTTCTTTCAATAAGCTCGGATATTGAACTAAATTCTTTTATTGCCCGGATGGTAATTATATTAATTGCTTCTTCCTCTGTTAAAATCGGAATTGAAATAAGTTCTTCAAAGGTGGCGATGTTAGGGTTTACTTTTGCTGTTTCACTTTTTCCAGTAAAAATGGAAAAAATAAAGAAGGGCCAAAAAAGTCTTGGCATCTTTAATTTCACCTTTAGTCATCAAATTGTTGAGTTCTTTAAGTGGGATTCTATGTATCTTGATTTCTTCCCCGAGGTCTTCCGGCAGTGGCGCCTTTTCCAGATCCATACCGATAAACATGTGAATTTTTTCCGTTGAGTAGCCGGGAGTTAGATAAAAGACCCGATTTTTGTCAACTTACGTGGCTTCATTTTTATTTCTTCCATTAACTCCCTTCTGGCAGCCTCTTCTGGCGTTTCACCTGGATCAATTTTACCTGCGGGTATCTCAAGTAATTCCTTTTTTAACGGATATCTAAATTGGGTTATGAGTATGGCATTCTCTTCGTTATCTATGGGTAAAACGGCACACGTCTCTGGAAATTCCACAATGTCGCGTTTGAGGGTATGAGACTTGGTCTCATACTCTTCTTGCCAGACATTAAATATCAAACCTTTGTACATCAGCTTTCTTTTTAAATTCTTCATAGTGTTCATATATTTTAAGGGCAATGGCATCTGCCACCAAAATTCCCCTTTCAGAAAGAAAAAGCGAATTATTTTTCACCCTTATGAAGGGTTTAAGTTCTCGAGGGAGGTTTTTAATAAAATCGGTTTCTACTTTCAGGCCCCAGCGGGTTCTCAGAGAAAGAAAAATTTCTTCGAGCAGTTTTTGATTTTCATTTAAAACTTCAATTTTTTTAATTCCCTTTGCATAGAGTGAGAAGGATGAAGGATTAGTGTATCTTATTTCTTTTCCTTCTTTTAAATAGAAGCCAGATGCTGAAGGGCAAGCCCTATGTAGTAGTGCCTTAGCCAATATTTTAGATTGTGAAGGCACTCAAACCCTTTAGTGGAAAAGTTGGAAATTTCATACATTGTGTATCCATGGTCTTTCAAAGTCTTATTCCTTAAACGGAACATTTTGATTATGTTTTCTTCATCATTAAGCTCCAGGTTCTCCTTTGCTGGCCTTTCATAGGTCATTGTGTAGGTAGAAATGTGTTCAGGGGCAAGTTTACATGTATTTTCTAATGATTTCTGGAATCCTGACAGCGTCTGTCCCTTAAATCCGAATACGAGGTCAATGTTTATGTTTTTAAACCCCGATTCTCTAAGTATTTCATAGGCTTTAATTGTGTCCTTTACGGAGTGCCTTCTTCCAAGTAATCTTAATTCTTCTCCTATGAAACTCTGTGCACCGATGCTGACTCTGTTAAAGCCAAATTCTTTAATTATCTTTAAAAAATCTTCGCTTACATTTTCAGGGTTCACCTCGATGGATTTTTCTCTGATTTCATCTACTGGAAGATTTTGGTAAAGAACTTCTAATAAAGTTGTTAGTTCCTCTTGGGACAGGCTATTAGGGGTCCCACCGCCGATGTAAAGGGTTTCGTACTCGATATCTAAGGATTTGTATTCTTCTATCTCCTTTTTGAGTGATTTAATGTAAATGTTGAAAAGTTTATCCTTTTTATCTATGGTAACGGAATAAAAATGGCAATACGGACATTTGGAAAGGCAAAAAGGCACGTGGACGTAAAGGCCGTATTTATTTTTAGAACATTTCACCGAGGTTTATATACAGGTTGCCCAAATACCCCTTTTCTCTGAAACGGTTCGGGTTATAAGCCCAGTCTACTCTCAAGTTACCTATAGGTAGGAAATACCTGAATCCCAAGCCTGTGCTAAAGAACACTTTGCCACCAATTTGTGGGTATATGTCTGTTAAAAGGCAAAGACCATATTTTGAGTTTATGGTGGAGCGCATTTCCAAGTTAACGAGGTAAATAGAGGTGCTGTAGAATTCTGAATATCTATACCCTCGTAAAGTTCCATCCCCACCGATCTTAAACATTTCTATTGTTGGAATAACAGAAGAGTAAAGAGGTAGTAGTTTTCCACTGGTCAATCTTACGGCTAAAACTCCCTTGGGTTTCCATATTTTTAAATAGGTTGAAATGCTCATATCGTACTTGTTGAAATGATAGTCACCTCCCAATATCCCGCCAGCTCTGGAGAGATTGAGTTGTACTACATATCCTCTTGTGGGATATAACTGATCATCTCTCTTATCAAGCACTGTGGAAAATTGAAACTTATTTGTTACCCCTTCAGAATATTTTCCCTCAAGGAATTTCCTCCACTGCAAACCGGCAACGCTCCTGCTTTTGGGTGTCCAGTAATAGGATAGGTATGTTTCTATTCCTACGAAGGAAGTGCTATCAAACTTTGACGTACCCCCTAAGAATTTGAGATTAAATTTAAGTGGTGTACTTAGAAAGTAGGGTTCCGAGTAGAGCAGTTCACCATAGAGTTTGGCAAACCCGGTAAAAAGTTCAAAGCTATTCTCCAATCTTAAATTTAGATTTTGGTTGTTATCAAAGAGATTCCTGTGCCCTAATTCCACGTTGATATTGGCGAGTTCGAAGGGATAGACTCCGCCCTGAAAGCGAAGGTAGCGATTTTTTCTTTCTTCTACATTGAATAAGACTTTAACTGAAGAGTCATCGAGATACTCATAAGTGTGATAAACCGCTTTGAAAAGCCCTGTTGAGTAGATTCTACGTATGCTTTCAAGAATGGCGGACGGCGAAACATACTGACCAACTTTTATCTTTATTTCCCTTTCTATTATGGCCCTTCTTACCGTTTTATTTCCAGAAATTTCGATTTTCTCAATTTTATAACGTGGTCCTTTTTCAATTTTCCATAATAGACCGCATCTTTTTTGGATCGTATCCCGCGTGACAATTCTCTCAACTTCTGCTTTAAGGTATCCTTGGTTTCTGAGAAAATCAAGTGCTTCTGTTTCCTTTTTTGTCAAAAGAGAGGAGGAATAAGGAGATGGAATTGAAAAATGTAGAATATTCATTGTTTTACGAAAAAACAAGGTATCTTCACTTTCCCAAGAAATTTGAACACTGTTGAGAATGTAGCGTCGTCCTTCGTTTATTTTTAAATAGATGTAAACCCTGTCATTCTCTTCTTTAACTCTCTCTTCGATTATTCTGACGTCAAAGTACCCCCTTTCCTTAAGCTCTTCAAGTAATTTTTTCTTGTAGGAATTAAATAAGGGGGGATAGTACCTATCCCCCCTTCGCATTCTAAGAATGCTTTTAACCTCAGATTTTGATAGAGCCTTAACTCCTTCTACTTCAATTTTTCCAACTAATAATGTTTTTCCAGCGAGAATCGCAATCAGCAAGTATTTTAGCATTACTCAAGGTCGATGAATCTGTCCTTTACTTTTTTAAGTACATCAGGAAGTGTGGTGTATTCCATCTCTTTAAGGCCGAGTCTGTGAGGTTCAAAGGGGCCATGGCTTCTTAGATAATTTGCGATTTTGTTGGCAGTTGCCCTTGCTTCATCAAAGGCCGGATCGTCAAACAAATCCCTGGGACCAATGAGTTTCCCTTCAGCTAATTGGAAGCCAAGGGCGCAGACTCTTGGTGGACCATCAAAGCGAGAAGGATTTGCCTGGTGCAAAGCTACGGGCATCAGGGGACCATAATGAGACCCCCTCATCCATCCTGCGACAAGGTGAGGAAAGGCAAAGGGTTCAAGAATTTCGCCAACGGCGGGGAAACCGCTTTGAGCTCTCACTATCATAACAGGATCATCTTTTCCAACATATCTTCCCGCCATCATTGAAAGCCTTTGGGTGGAAGAAACTGCTGCAATTTCATTATCTTCTTTTCTGTAAACAGCTTTTATTATATAGTGCTCTGCGGCACCGATGAGGATTAGTAGGTCATAAAGTTCTTCTGGCGAACTCATTAAAATTTTTTTGTGCTCGTAAACGTCAAGGACTTCGAAAACAAACCCATTGTGAAGTTTTGGGTCAATAACTAAGCCAGGCGTATTGAAAGGATCTGCAAAAATTTTAAAGAGTGGGATATTCCATGCACCGGGTGAAGTTTTATCTGCCATAAAAACAATTATGGGTTCGCTCGGTCTTTCTTCGAACTCCATTTCAGCAAGTCCCGGCCCAAGTCCCTTAATGTTTCCACTGAAAGCATCGCTTAAAAGGTCCTGACCAGCCCCGTATTGTTTCAGGGATTTTGCTATTTCTGTAGCTTCTACAAAGGTGTCCCATGCCAGCTTGTGGATTTCACCACAGTTGGCTCCCTTTTTATGTGTCATTATAAGCTGAAGGTCGTCTCCGACTCTCGTAACGAAGTAATCAATCAATGTCCCCTGTTCCTTTGCCTTTTGCAAATGATCTTCTGCTACCTCCATTATTCTTGGATGAACAGATGTGTGGCCAACATATCCTCCTATATCGGCTTTAATTACCGATATGGTGATTCTCATGATATACCTCCCTTTTTATGTTTTCAAGAATTTTTCCAATGCTTTCCTCTTTGATATTCCTCTTGTTTACCTCCATAAATGTAACGTTAAGTCCGTAGATTTCAAACCTAACCAAAATTGGCTCGTATTTTTCAATAACAGGAAATATCCTGTCAAAGATCTTTTCCTCTGGTTGATAGACTACTACGATTGTGAAGGAGCTCTTTTCGTCCTTTACAAAAAGCTTTTTAGTTTCGTCTTCAAGGTGTTCTTGGATGCATATGGAGACAAATTTGATATCTTCGGCTATTTTTTCGGGTTTTAGTGTGGTTCTTATGAAATCATCAATTGAAAAGTAAAAGGTTCTCACCAGTTCTTCGGGTATGTTTGATTTGGAAAAAAGGTGGTAGATTTTGTCGAGGTTTTTCCTATCGATGGTTCTCAATCCTTCGTCAAAATCTCTGAAATTTCCAATACTTTCGCGAATTAACTCTTTTAACTTTTCAAAGAGCTCAACATCAGAACGGAAAAAGGAAACAAGCCCTCTTACCGTAAGGAACATAACATATTCATTTCGAATTTTGGATGGTGGTCTGAAAGACATTAAAACAAACCCATCGGATTTTGCGATGTTTTTTGTCAAGGTGTCAAACTTCGCAGGATCGCTGTCCACGATTGCTATTCTGAAGGTTACTGTAGATTTATCCTGTTCAATAGGAATTATCGCCACCTGGGGTGTGTGGGAAGTTAAAGCTTCATCCACCATCTTCGGCACGAGGGCCCTTCCAAAGATCTCACCACCAAACTTAATGTTAAGAGGGATTCTGATTTTCCCTTGCTTCAAATTGGTTTTAAGGTGTTGTTCCAATTTCTTCTGCTCTTCTGGGGTTAGAGGCCTGTTGTTAACGGTAAATTCCAATCGGATTATGCAGATACCATCGTCTGTTATGAATTCTTTATCGAATTTTCTTTGAAAATTAGGAAAAATTTCCTTTATTAGGTCAAAAACTTCATCCATGCTGATATCTTTCTGGAATCCGCCTACAGTTAATCCGGTCAGCTCTTCCCTATCGGTTTGAATATTCTTTATATAGACCTCTACGCCCATTCCAACTTCCCGTAGTTTTTTGATGAAACGATGCCCTATGAGGATTATTTCCGCTAAGATTTTGGGACTTCGCTCTCTGAGATATGCGAGAGACCGGGAGAATACAAATTTCTCGAGCTCACCGCCTGGTTTAGAAATTTCTTCGAATTCTTCAGGAAAGGCAATATCCCTTAAAGCAGTCTTTATTTTTTCCAAGATTTCAAGCTTTTCAATCCCCGTTGTGACCAAACGGGCTTTAATCTGGTCTCCTTCCTGGGCAAGATTTTTAAGCTCTTCAGTTACCTCCTGAAGGTGAAATCGGACGTCATTTAATTTTTCCGGTGGGAATGGAATTTTCAGCGTGATAAAGGCATATTTTTCATCAGTAGATACAACGCCATAAACAAAGGCAATGTTATACCCTTTTTCATGAACAATTCCTATAACTGTTTCACCAAGTCCAGGCCAGTCCGATGCTCCAAGGTAAATCCTTGCAATATAATTTCCTTCATGGTAAATAATGTCGAAGTTTGCAATAACTTTTTCTTCAATTCGGCTCAGCTTTTCAAGGAATTCTGATTGAAATCGAAGGTCGTCATCTTCCAATTTACATAAAACATCTACCATAGGATTATATTAAAGCAAAACCCGTTAAAAATCAATTGCTTTTCGTTATTCCTGTCTTTTCTATTATAATTTTCCTGGAGGGTGATATGGGAGTGAAAATTTTTGTAATTAATCCTGGCGGTGGTTCAACAAAGGTGGCCCTTTTTGAAGATGAAAAGCCTTTGAAGTACAGAGAAATTAGGCATCCTGTTGAAGAACTGAAGAAGTTCCCAGATACAATTTCTCAGAGAGAGTTCAGATACCAGGAGACATTGAGATTCCTTGAGGAAGAGGGTATATCTTTAAAGGAAATTGATGCCATTGCTTCAAGAGGTGGTCCTTTTAAAAGCCTGGAATCCGGAGTTTACTATGTGGATGAAACGGTGGTTGAGGATGTTTTAAATGGAAGGGTTCAGGCAGATCATCCTTCCAATCTTGGAGTGCTGATTGCCTATGAACTTTCAAAAATTTCTGGTTGTCCTGCATTTTTTGTGGACCCTGTTTCCGTTGACGAGTTTGATGATGTGGCAAGACTTTCCGGCCTTAAAGAACTGCCACGTAAGAGTTTATTTCATGCCTTAAATACCAAATACGTCTCCCGGAAACTTGCAGAAGAGATTGGAAAGTCATACGAATCACTGAATTTAATCGTTGCCCATCTTGGGACCGGAATATCAATTTCTGCAACAAGAAAAGGCAAGGTGATAGACGTTAATAATGCGAACGATGGCGGTCCTTTCAGTCCCCAGAGAACGGGCACTTTGCCTACTACCGGGCTTATAGAACTTTGTTATTCAGGCAAATATGACAGAAAGGAGATGTTAAATAAGGCAGTTCGCTTCGGGGGACTTATTGATTATTTAGGAACGGACAACCTCGAAGAGGTGATTTTACGCATAGAGCAAGGTGACCAGTATGCAGATCTTGTCTATCGTGCGATGGTTTATCAAATTGCGAAGGAGATAGGTTCAATGGCGTGCGCATTAAAGGGTGAAGTGGATTATATAATTTTGACCGGCGGTATGTCCAAGTCCTTAAAGTTGCAGAAAGACTTATCAGAGTATATTTCTTGGATCGCTCCGGTAAAAGTGTATCCAGGAGAAAATGAAATGGAGGCACTGGCATACGGTGTTATGAAGGTCCTCAAGGGTGAGATAACACCCAAAAAATATTAAGGAGGTGATATGGATAGCCAATATATAAGAAAGATGGCAAAGGTTCTTCTTGATTATTCTCTGAGTGTTAAAAAAGATGAAATCCTGGTTATAAGTTCAACTTATCTTGCTGAACCGCTTATTCTGGAACTATACAAAGAGGCACTTTTAAAAGGTGCGCATCCTGTAATTAAAGTGAGTTTACCCGATTCTGCATACTATTTTTATAAGTATGCTCAAGAACATCAGCTAAGCTTCGTGCTTCCCTGGTCTAAGGTGGAGGTTGAAACTGCACACTGTTTCTTGAATATTATGGCAACTCAAAACACTAGGGCTTTAACAAATGTGGACCCTGAAAAGATGCGGATTGCAAGCCTTGCGGGGAAGGAATTGATAGAAATCTTTGAAGAAAGGTATAAAAAGGGTGAACTTCGCTGGAGCGTTACCCTTTATCCTACCCCTGCACAGGCTCAGGATGCGCAAATGTCACTTCAGGAATTTGAGGATTTTGTTATAAAAGCATGTCATCTTGACGAAGAGGACCCAGTTGAATATTGGAGGGGCATTGATGATAGGCAGAAAAGAATTGTCAAGTTTCTCGAAAATAAGAAAGAATTTAGAATTATTGGTGAAGATACCGAACTTGTGATAAGAACAGATGGAAGGAAATGGGTGAATGCTTCGGGAAAGGAAAATTTTCCAGACGGAGAAGTCTTTACCTCACCCCTTGAAAATGGGGTGAATGGGAGAATTCGGTTTAACTTGCCGCAATATTACATGGGTAAAGAGGTAGAAGATGTTTACCTTGAGTTTAAGGATGGGCTTGTTATCAGGGCTAATGCCGAGAAAGGTTCCGATTTCTTGCAAAAGGTTCTGGAAACCGATGATGGCGCGAAGAGGCTTGGAGAGTTTGCCTTCGGTTTAAACTACGGTATAAAAAATATTACCAAGAATGTACTTTTTGATGAAAAGATTGGGGGTACCATTCATCTTGCCATTGGGAGAGCTTTTGCAGAGGCTGGAGGAATGAACAAGTCAGTAGTCCACTGGGATATGATTTACGACCTTCGAAAGAGTGGAGAAGTTTATGCGGATGGGGAATTAATTTATAAAAACGGCGAATTTGTGGTGGAAATATGAGGCGTTTATTAGGTGCAGGAGTTATTATTTTTCTTTTTGTAGCGTGTGCCCCAAAGGAGGCAAAGATTGAGATTCTTTCCTTCAGCGTTGCCGATTCCATTAGAGTCCATGATCCTGATGGCGACCCAACCAATAGCTGGTTTGGCGGGTCAGACACAGTTATAACATGGGATTCTACACTTTTGAGTATTAAAGTAAAATACGAAGGACCTGCGGTGGGATACCTTGATGAAATAATCTGGGTTTTGAAATCTCCTTCCGATGAGACTATTAAAACCTATGAAGCCATCGTTTATCCCCCTATCCCAATGGAGGATGGGCAGATAAGAGACCTCAAATTTTACATTTCCTTTGATAACCTCAGTGCGTACAGAATTGATTCTTTGTACGATGATACTCTTAATTACTTCGGAATCGGCCGGGTTACATTTTACATTACAGGAACGACTTATGAACAGTACATAAGGAGCGATAATATAAGCTTTGATTTGAGGTTTGTTCCTTGAATGAACAATGGTTGAGGCCTATAATATGAGTGCATCGGGGCGTAGCGCAGGTTGGTTAGCGCACCAGCATGGGGGGCTGGGGGTCGGTGGTTCAAGTCCACTCGCCCCGATGCTTAGTTTCCTCATAGTAATTCCCGTATACAATGAAGAAAGTGTACTTGGTGATTTGATAAAAGTTTTGAAAGACTTAGGACTTCTTAAATTTACCCTTTTTGTGAACGATGGTTCAACGGATAAAACTGAGGAAATATTTGAATCCGAAGGTGTTAAGTACATAAGCCTTGAAAGGAATATGGGAAAAGGGTTTGCTCAAAGGGTTGGATTCAACGAGGCTTTAAAAAGAGAAGTTGATGCGATAATTACAATGGATGGAGATCTCCAGCATCCCCCTTATTTGGTTTTTGAGTTTTTAAGGAAATTAGAAGAAGGTTACGATATAGTTATTGGAACAAGGTGGAGAGAACTTAGTAAAATGCCAAAAGATCGCTATCTTTCCAATAGACTCACGACCTTAGCCATCTCAATTTTATGTCGGAGAAGGGTGGAGGACTCGCAAAGCGGTTATAGGGCTTACAGAAAAGAGGTTATTAAAGATTTGAAATTTAGCTCTAATAAATTTGAAGCAGAGTCGGAACTTTTAATTAAGGGCCTTTTAAGTGGCAAAAAGGTTGGCTATGTTAATATTCCCGCGAACTACCATGAGAAGCTCAGGAGTAAAATCAATAGGTTTGTTGACACTTTAAGGTTTTTAAAAATGTATTTTGGACTGGTATGGAAAAAAAGTTAATATTGCTATCAAATGATGACGGTTACGACAGCGAGGGCATTAGGACACTCAGAAAATATATGCTTGAGTTAGGAAAGGTTGTTGTTTTTGCTCCTTCTTCGGAAAGGAGCGCATCCAGTCACTCCATTACTCTGAGACGGGAAATTTCAGTAAAGGAGATAGAGAAAGACGTTTTTGCTGTGGAAGGGACCCCTGTTGATTCAGTGCTTATAGCTATTTACGGAGTTTTGCAGAGAAAACCAGACCTCGTGGTGTCCGGTATAAATCTGGGGCAAAATCTTGGCGAAGATGTCTTTTACTCTGGAACTGTTGCAGCTGCACGAGAAGGTGCGATGTATGGGGTTCCTGCTATAGCGGTATCTCTTTATGTGGAGCGAGAGGATAAAATCAAGTACTATGAGACCGCGGCACATTTTGCCTGTAGGATTGCAAAATTTTTGCTTATGCGTAGGTTAAATGGCGAACTTCTGAATGTAAATGTTCCCAATTTGCCTTTGGAAAAGATAAAAGGTGTTAAGCTCACAAGGCTTTCCACAAGGATGTACAAAGATCCGGTGATAAAATTAAGGGACAATACCTATATTATCGGTGGAGAGCCCCTTTGGCACGTCTCAAAGGGGACGGATTTGGAGGCAGTGTTAGAGGGGTATGTTTCCATTTCCCCTCTCTTGATTGATATTACGGATTATGAAAAACTCGGAATACTACGAAAATTTGAGAAAGAAGTTGGTGGAGGAACATCTGAAAGGTAGGGATATTTGGCATCCAGATGTCCTCAATGCCTTTCTTAAGGTTCCGCGACATCTTTTTGTACCTGAAAGCCTGGTGAGGGAGGCCTATGAGGATTATCCTTTGCCGATAGGTTTTGGGCAGACCATTTCCCAGCCATATATGATTGCTTATATGGTCCAGGCATTGAAACCCTCTAAGGATTTGAAGGTTTTAGAAATAGGAACCGGTTCTGGATATACTACCGCAATTTTATCAGAGCTTTTTAAGGAAGTTTATACCGTGGAAATCGTCCCCGAACTTTCAGAAAGAGCTCAGAAAATTCTTAAGGATCTGGGCTACGACAATATCTATTTTAAAATTGGCGATGGTTCAGAGGGTTGGGAAGAAAAGGCCCCTTTTGATCGAATTATAGTAACTGCTGCCGCCCCTGATGTACCGGAGCCTTTGAAAGGGCAACTTGCTGAAGGTGGCATTTTAGTAATTCCTATAAGCAGAGGTTTTTCAGACGTTCTTTATAGATTTATCAAGAAAAATGATAAGTTAGAAGGAGAAGAACTTACCTATTGCAGTTTTGTACCCCTGAAGGGGAAATACGGCTTTAAGAATGGCAAGTTTTGATAGACAACATTTGCAAGGAGGTAATAGATGGGAATTTTGCTTTTTGTTGTGATGCTCGCTATCCCAAGATATTTAGTAATTGATGTAAAGAGGATAGGTACTGAATACATAGAAAAGCAAGGTGCAAAGGTGATTCAAAGAATAGACAGTATTACCTATCTGGTGGAGGGTGAACTGGAGAAAATGGACTATTCCCCTTATGAGATTGTCCTTTACGAAACGGTTGAGAAAAAGGTAAAAACACCTTACACCAGCGGAATGTACTACATACCCGATTTGCCAGAAGTGTCTGATTATTTTAATATGATCAACGTAGATTCTATCTTTGCAACCTTGAATCGTCTTGAAGCCTTTAAAACGAGATACGCTTATACAGATTCTTGTAGGAAGGCAGAGGAATATTTGACCGAGAAGATACAAAATTACTCCGATCTCGGCTATATGTGGCCCTTTGAACACAATAGATACTGGATGCATAATGTTGTAGGTGTTAGAAATGGCGTAGTCAGTGACTTTATTTTAATAACTTCCCACCTTGATTCATACTCTGATGATCGTTGGAACAATGCACCGGGTGCGGATGATAACGGTTCAGGTACAGCAGCAGTTGTTGAGTGCGCAAGGGTTTTGAAAGACCTTCCTTCGCCTTTCTTGAGCTTCCAATTTGTTCCCTTTTCTGCCGAAGAGCTGGGGCTTATCGGAAGTTATCGTTATGCCCAATATATAGCGGACAATAATTTACCTCTGCGGGGTGTTTTAAATTTTGATATGGTGGGATTTAATCCTCAGGATGGATACGATTTTGACGTGAACCTTGATACCCTGAGTTTATTTGGGCAGGTGGTGATGCACGTAATTAAAAATTACGTCCAGGGGAACAATCGTTACAGTTATACCCCGTCTTATGGATCCGATCATTATCCATTTGCTGAAATGGGTTACCCCTGGACGTTCCTTATAGAATCAAACTATCATTCTAATCCCAATTACCACAGAACTACTGATTTGGTATCCACGCTGGACACTTTGCAAATGCTCAATGCCACGAAACTGGCTGTAGCGACCGCTCTTTACTATGCCCTCCTTCCTTTACCACCGGAGAGTTTGTCTGTTGTGAATTTCGGTGATGGGGATAGGGTTGTTCTCAGATGGCCTCGCGTCTCGGCAGATGGTGTGAATTATACCATATACAAGGGAACTTCTCCCTCAAATTTTGTCTTTGTAACCGAGGTTTCCGATACTTTTGTGATCCTTGAAGGGCAACAGACTGGAACTACCTATTACTATTATGTCAGGTCTAAGTATGGTGGAAGGGAAGGATTTGGAACACCCATAAAAGAACTTCGTGTTGATTACCTTCCACAAGCTCCTGTTCTGACCAGATTGCAGCCCAAGCGAGATGGAATCGGATTATTCTGGAAGAAAAACACGGAGGAAGACGTAGCTGGTTACAACATTTACAGAAGTGCGGGTGAAAATTTTGTAAAGATTAATGATTCGCTCATTGCCGACACTTCATACGATGATATTTCAGCCAATCTCCCAATCTGGTATAGTTACTATATTACTGCCGTTGATTCGCTCGGTAATGAGAGTGATCCCAGTAATGTCCTGTCAGCGCGTCCCGTTACCCTCAGCGAAGGGATTCTCGTGATCGATGATTTTCGTGATGGTAGCGGTAGTAGCCCGATAGCCCCTAATGGAGAAATGCAGAGGAGTTTCATAGATTCTATTTTAGGTAGTGTTGGAGTAGATACGTTTGAAGTTATGGACGTTGCACAGGTAAGTTCCGTCTCTCTCTCAGATATAGGTATCTATTCCTTGGTATGGGTTATGAGTGATGACGCAACCGAGTTGCTTGGGAATAGATACAGAGATGCTTTAATAGAGTATTTAAGTTCAGGTGGAAAGGTTTTGATTGAAGGGTATAAGAATTCTCAGAATCTTGGTATAGTAGGCAGTTATCCCCAGTCCGTTGATTCCTCAAATTTGTTTGGACTAAGATTGGACTCTGTAAAATTAAACACTTTCACGGATTTTCAGGGGGCATATAATAGTATCATAGGATTGGAATTGCATCCGGAACCTTCAAAGCTTTTACCGTCTTGGAATGGTAGATTGCAAAATGTAGAGGCATACATATCCAGTTCTGTGGAACCTTTGCTTTACTTTGATTCCTATAGTGATAATCCAGATTTCGAAGGGGAATTATGTGCCTTCAAGATGGGAGACAGTCTTGTATACATTGGCTTTCCACTTTATTACATAAGGGCTCAAGATGTGACAGACCTTTTTGCTCATCTTGCTGATATTGGATTTGTAAATGTGAGGGAAAGACTTTCAGTAAATAAAGTGAGTGCTTATTACTCCGGTGGTTATCTCTTTTTAGATAGGGTATTTGATGGCGCTTATGGTTGCATTTACAACATATCTGGGCAAAAAGTGAGAGGTATAAGATTTGAGGGCAGCAGGTTTTATGTGGGTACCCTTAGAAGGGGAGTGTATTTCTACGAAATTCAAAAAGGAAAAAACGTTTACAAAGGAAAGTTTATAGTTTTGAGGTAGGGTATGGAAAGGGCGGTTATTATAGTTAATCCAGAATCTCGGAATTCAAGAAAGTTTAAAGAAAGGCGTAGCCAAATACTGGAAAAACTGTCACAAAAGTATGATGTTTACATATGGGAAACGGTAAAGGCTGGTGATGGAATTCGTCTTGCTGAGAGGGCTATAGAATTTGGTGCATCCTTGATTGTCAGCGCTGGTGGTGATGGGACACTGAACGAAGTGGTAAATGCTTGCGCGAGTAAAGACGTGAAAGTTGGCATATTACCATTGGGGATCACGAATGTATTTGCTTTGTCACAAAAGATTCCAAGAAATGTTGAAAAAGCTGCAGAAGTTATTTTGAATGGTAAGGTTAAAGAGGTGGATCTGGGAAAGATTGTGGGGGGAAGGTATTTTCACATGATGTTGGGCGCCGGAATCGATGGATTTACAATTAAAGAGATGCCCCACGAATTTAAAAAAGCCCTGGGTGCTCCAGCTCATGTCGTGATTGCCCTTGTAAAATATCCTGATTACTTGCCAGTTCCTATTTACGTGGAAATAGATGGGCAGGATTTTGGAATTGGCTATCAGGTTGTTCTGGCTAATATTCCCAATTATGGGGGGAGGATGAAAATGGCCCCTGATGCCCGTCCTGACGACGGCCTTCTGGATGTCGTGATTTTTAGAGAGGCGGGGTTTATAAACGATATAAGCCACTGGCTTGGATTTCTCCTTGGCATTCACCATAAGATGGGTAGTATAGATATCCATCGCGGACGCAACGTGAGACTATCAGGAAAGAGTGTTTATTATCATATAGACTCTGAGTTTGGAGGCCAGCTCCCGATTGAAGTCACCTGTGTACCTAAGGCATTAAAGATAATAGTGCCTTAAGGTTAGATAAATTTTCTATAAACTCTATAGGTTTTGTAATGCCTGCCCTTCATGAACTCCGTTGCCCGTATTATAAGATAGTTATCTTCCAGTAGCCACGAAACCTCGCAATACTTAAACCTTTTCATTGCAAGGGCATCTTTCATGAGATGATAGTAAAGAAGGGAGTCTGCTCCTTTTCTTCTATATCCTTTTTTTATGCCGAGGGCGAGCAATCTTAAACCATCGATTTTCTTTAATCCCGTAAGGAATTTAATGAATCCAAAGGGGAAGAGTCTTCCATTGAGCTCTTTTAAAACCTGATTTACGTCTGGGATTATTAAACCAAAGGCTGCCGGAACGCCGTTATACTCAACTATTTTTGCAAGTTCTGGGATTACTATTTGCTTAAGGCTGTTTGCCAGATGTTTTATTTCTTCTTCAAAGGCTAAAGAGCCCCAGTTTTGTTCCCAGGCATCATTATATATGTCAAAGATAATTCTTACCTCTTCTTCCAGTTTTTTAAGATTGACGTTTCTTATAGCAAACCCATATTCTTGTGCCTTTTCCGAAAGGGGTTTAAGCCTTGATTCAAGTCTTCCAACGAAATTTATAAAATCATCATCTATGGTTATAATGTAAGCTAAGAGGTCTTTGGCTTTCTGAAATCCATAGCTTTCAATAAGTTCAATGTAGTATGAAGGGTTATATGTCATTCCAACTACTGGTGGACTATCAAAACCGTCAATTAAAAGGCCGCATTCATCGTCGTTGGTGTTAAAGTTCATGGGACCATAAATGGTATCAACTCCCTTTGATTTGAGCCATTCCACTGCTGAATCGAAGAGTTTGTGTGCCACATCTTTATCATTAATACACTCAAAGAATCCGAAGAATCCTGCGTTTTCATCGTGAATTTCATTATATTTCCAGTCAAAGTGAGCATCAATTCGTCCAACAGGTTTCCCATCTTTGAAGGCCATGAAATACTTTGCTTCCTGGTGTTTGAAGAGAGGGTTCAGTTTTGGGCTCAGCCTTTTGATGTCTTCATCAATAAGAGGAGGGACCCAGTTTGGGTCACCTTTATATATTTCCCATTCCAGCGTTACAAATTGTTTCAGTGCTTTTTTGTCATCTGGATCTATTTCTCTAATTATTACGCCCATTTTTTAGCCCCCTATTTAAAAGTTCATCAAGTAGTTCTTTCCAGCTTTTGCAATCAACTCCAAAATGAACTGCATCCATACCGGCCTTTTTAGCTCCCTCTACATCGTTGGCATACGAATCACCAATAAATATGGCATCTTTGGGACTTATTCCGAGTCTTTTCAGCGTTTCTTCGAAAATTTTGATATTAGGCTTTCCGAAACCAAGCTCTTCTGATGTTACTATTACTTCAAAAATGTCATAGATGCCAAGTTTTTTTAGAACAGGTTCAATGATTTCATTATCAATGTTGGAAATTATTGCCAATCGGAAGCCAAGGGATTTCAATTTGAAAAGGGTTTCTACCGCATCAGGGAATGGTTCTGTAAATTCCTCGTGGTATTTAAGGTAGAGTTCTCTAAAAGTTTTAAGATGGTCGGGAGTCACTTCAATGTTTTTAGATTTAAGAAATTTTTCTACAGCCTTTGTATATGCGAGAGATAGATTTTCCCACTTTTCATGGCCAGTTTTGAGAACTTCCTTTATTTCTGCTTTTAAAAACTGAAACATCTCTTCAGGTTGTGCCGGTATTTTAAACCTATTTATGAAGTCGTTATAGAAGCGCATATGTAGAATATCATCGGATTCATCGGTCACTATAGTTCCACCGAAATCAAAGATCAGAACCTTTTTCATATTTTTCCTCCTTTTCTATTTTGTTTTTGCATTTAGGGCATTCAAGATATATCTTACCTTTTCTTCCCTTCTTTTCCAGCATAATTGGATACCCACAGGCAGGACATTTCACGTCCACGGGCTTGTGAGATGTAATAAATTTGCACTCAGGGTAATTACTGCATCCATAAAAGACCTTCCCCCTTGGTCCCCTTCTCTCGACAATTTCTCCATCACATTCAGGGCATTTTATGCCCAGCGTATAAGGAAGAGTTCCTTTGCATTTTGGGTAATCAACGCACCTGTAGTATTTACCCCTTTTCCCTTCAACGAGAATCATGGGTTTTTGGCATATTGGGCACTTTTTGTCTACCACTTCATTGGCTTCTGCAGGCCTTGTATATTTGCACTCTGGATATCGGGAACAGGCATAGAATTTACCGTATTTACTCCATTTGAGAAGCAATGGTGATCCACAGAGAGGGCAAGTCTCCTCAGTCCTTTGAAGTTCCTCTTTGATATCCTTTATGTTTTCTTGAAACGATTTCAAATCTTCGCTGAAACCTGTATAAAATTTTTCCAGAATTTCCAAAGCCCTTTTCTTCCCGCTTTCGATTTCATCGAGCTCCTCTTCCATCTTTGCCGTAAATTTCACCTCAAAGATATCTCTAAAACGAGAAATGAGTATGTCATTTACCTGGAATCCCAGATCAGTGGGTACAAGATATCCCCTTTCTTTTTTGATGTATTTGCGCTCGTAGAGAGTTTCAAGGGTTGGTGCGTAAGTGGAGGGTCTTCCTATACCGAGATGTTCCATAGTCCTGATAAGTGATGCCTCAGTATATCTTGGCGGCGGTTCTGTTTCCTTTACTTCACCTCTGACATCAATAATGTCCAGTTGTTCTCCCTTTTCGAGTTCAGGAATATCTTCATAATGAGGTATTTCACCAAGAATTCTGTAAAATCCTTCGAATATTAATTTTTTCCCGCGGGCAACAAATTTTAAACCATCAACTTCCAAATTTGCTTCTTTTACTTCTTCCTGTGCATAGCTACCCTGAGAGGCTAAAGCCCTTTTCCATATAAGTTCATAGACCCTTAGAGAGTCACCCTCCAGTTTGCCTACAAGAGACTCCGGTGCCAAATTAGGGTGAGTAGGTCTTATAGCTTCATGAGCGCCCTGAACGAGTTTTCCTCCTGTCTCATGGTTTATTGGTGCGGGTGGGAGGTATGCAGTACCGAATTGTTCTTTGATTAAACTTCTTATTGCGGAAATCGCTTTTTCTGAAAGTCTCAGTGAGTCAGTGCGCATGTAAGTTATAAGGCCAACGTTTTTTCCATCAATCTCAACACCTTCGTAAAGTTTTTGTGCGATGGACATGGTCTTTCCAGGACTGAACCTATATCTCTTTGATGCCTCCTGTTGCAGTGTGGAAGTTTTTAAAGGTGGATAAGGTTTAATTTTTAACTGCTTCTTTTCAAAGAAAGACACAGTAACCTTTTTGCCCTTTAGTGAATTGATTATCTCTTCTGCTTTTACTTTCTCTTTTAGTGGCTCGTCGGTTTTCAAAGTTGCCCAGAAATTTTTCCCGTCCTTGGAAATCAGTATTTTGATTATATAATAGGTTTCCTTTTTAAAAGCCTGCCTTTCCTTTTCTCTTTCACAAATGAGCCTTAAAGCAACAGATTGGACCCTTCCGGCGGAAAGTCCCTTTTTTATTGTCTTCCATAGCAATGGGCTTACCAGGTATCCGACCAACCTATCAAGAATTCTTCGAGCTTTCTGCGCCTTTACTTTTTTTTCATCAATATCCCCAGCATTTTGAATTGCTTTAATAATTTCTTCCCTTGTGATCTCATAAAAGAGAGCTCTTTTTATGGGTTTGTTTTTTACTTTCTTTTCTATCTCTTCCTTTATGTGTTTTGCAATTGCTTCACCTTCCCTGTCTGGGTCGCTTCCTATGTAGATTTCTTCGGCCTCTTGAGATTTCTTTTGAATTTGCTTCACTACTTCCCTTTTCTGCGGAAGAATAACAATTTTGGGCTCAAATCCCTTTTCAATTTTTATTCCCAGAGTGTTTTCTGGAAGGTCTTTTATGTGCCCTTTCGACGCTATAACATCAAAATCTCTTCCGAGGTAATTTTTTATTGTTTTCGCTTTGGTTGGGGATTCCACTATGAGTAGTTTTCTTTTGCTTGAGGGGGTTTTTGAACTTGGTTCCTTTTTGTTAGTGTTTTTTTCTTCCTTTATCTTGGCGTCGGTTTTGGATTTTAGAGGAGTTTCTTTTTTCTTTCGGGACTTTTTCTTACTCGGCATGGTCTTATTTTATATCAAAGGAGGCGTTTAATAAATTTAATAATCCAGCTGCAATATAATTGTCTCATCCTCAGTTTGAATCTTAATTTCCTTTAACTTATTGTTGTGGTAGGAGAGAATTGCGAGAGAGTCGTTGTAACGGATTCTAATGGGCAAGGAATCCATGGTTTCAATTTCTGCAAAAGCAGAGTCGTTGAAATTCAATTTGAGCAAATTGCCTAATACTTCATATTTCAGCCCTGCCTCTTTCCAGTCCTTATTAATAAGGTTTTTAATGGGCAGTGTATCTTCGTTAATTTTTAATAATGATGGACTTAAAGGGTTTTGCAGTATTACGGTCCATTCATTTCCTTTTTTTGTCATTCTGAACCTGCCGTTAATGGTAACCGCTTGGGATTGGTATCTATATCTCCCCCTTACTTCTGATGTAGAAAGTTCGTGGTAGATTTTTTTCAGGTTTTCTTGGAGTTTTTTGATATCCGTTTCCTCTTTCAGTGTTTTTCTCGGTACGCAAGAGAGAAAGGTAAAAAATAGCAGGAAAAATAATGGAAGCTTTTTCATTATGTAAATTTTAAAGTTTAAGGGTCGTAGCTTGAAAGCATAGAGTATTAAAGGGGCACAATTTTAAACAAAAAATTGCAACTGAGAAGTTTTAAAAGAGTTAAAAGCATTTTTGACTAAGGCTTTAACAAAAATTTAGAGAGGTCACTTGGTTACAAACCTGTCGATGTTGAGGCTGAATTGGTCGCCCTTCAGATTAATTATGGGGTTGTTTTTGTTGCAATGGTTTAAGTTGAAAATTAAAATTAGTTAGGCTGTGAGTTTCGTTTTCTTGTAGGTTAGTTGGATAACTTAATTGGTTCCTTTTAGTGGTTGCTATTTTGGGGTCTGAATTGGTCAAATTTAAGCTTCACGTTTCAGGGGGCTGTCTAACAAGGGGTGAGTACGACGGGGTTTGTTTTAGGGGTCCAGGCGTCCCATTTGGGACGCCTGGACCCCTTTTTAGATGATTTATTTTCTACCTTGTAATTATAAAATTCTTTAATCCACTGGTTCTGTCGTTTCTCACATTGATAAAGTATATTCCCGCAGGAAGCATATTAATTTCGACGGCAAAAGTTTTTTCACCTTTTGGAATGTCAAAATTTTTGACGACCCGGCCGTCTGCTGTTAATATCGTTGCATTCAGGTTTTCATCAAGTTTGCTGCCAAAATTCAGAGTTATTTTTCCACTGGATATCGTATTGATTGAGAAATTTAATTTGTTTGAGATATGATTGCTTTCAATTATCCCCGTTGCTGCCATATTATCGACACAGAAATATGTACTGTCATAGAAGAAGGAAGGGTATGCAAAATGTTGAAAGTCTCTTGCCCATAAAGCAGCGGGTGAGTGAGAGTCGTATTTATTGGCAAGCCGTGGAAGGTAAGTGTTAATGTCTCTAAATATATAAGTTGAATATAGGTGCTCATCGGAAACAAGAACGGGTGTACCCCAGCTCATCCCACCTGAGGAACAGGATGCGTCAACAAAGTAAAGTTTATTGTTCCGGGTGA